>JAULXA010000381.1:0-1531 GCA_032118875.1 Flavobacterium sp. | reverse complement strand
CAAAAGGTGTGAATACGAATGCTATTGCTGGAATGTTAGATACAAAAGCCTCATCTGTAACGGATATGCTTAAGAAATTATCGGACAAAGAATTGGTAGACTATCAAAAGTATCAAGGTGTTTTTTTAACTGAAAAAGGGAAGTTGAATGCTAAAATGATTGTAAGAAATCATCGTTTGTGGGAAGTTTTTCTAGTGGAAAAATTAGGTTTCGCTTGGGATGAAGTGCATGAAGTTGCGGAAGAATTAGAACATATTCGTTCTGAAAAATTAATTAATCAGTTAGACAAATTTTTAAATTTTCCAAGTTTTGATCCACATGGCGATCCAATTCCGAACGCAAAAGGAGAAATTCCAACTATTGCAAAACAATTACTTTCAGAAATTGAAACTGGAAAAATCATTACCTGTGTTGGCGTAAAAGATACTTCGGTAGATTTTTTGCAATATTTAAACAAACAACAAATTTCGTTAGGCACAAAAATTAAAATTCTTGAAAAAGAAGCCTTTGATGGAACTATAAAAATTGAAATTAACAATAGCGTTTTAGTCATATCAGATAAAATTGCTAATAATTTATTTGTAAAATAAGATGTATCAAGATTTAATAAAATATTTAGAAGGCATTGATCCCATTTTAGCGGCATTTTATGCGACCATGTTTACGTGGTTGGTTACAGCTGCTGGAGCTTCTTTGGTGTTCTTTTTTAAAACGATGAACAGAGCCGTTTTAGACGGAATGTTAGGATTTACTGGTGGTGTAATGGTTGCAGCAAGTTATTGGAGCTTATTAGCGCCAGCCATAGAAATGAGTGAAGGTGAAGGTTTTACAAAAGTAATTCCAGCCGCTACAGGATTTTTAATGGGTGCGTTATTCTTATTTGCGTTAGATAAAACATTACCCCATTTACATATTAATTTTAAAGAAACGGAAGGTATAAAATCACCTTGGCAACGAACTACTTTATTGGTTTTAGCTATAACCCTACACAATATTCCTGAAGGATTAGCCGTTGGTGTTTTGTTTGGTGGTGTAGCAGCTGGAATTCCAGAAGCTTCTATTGCAGGAGCAGTTACTTTAGCAATTGGTATTGGAATTCAAAATTTTCCTGAAGGAATTGCGGTTTCTATGCCATTACGAAGAATGGGAATGAGTCGCAGAAAAAGTTTTATGTACGGACAATCATCCGCAATTGTGGAACCAATCGCAGGAGTTATAGGTGCACTTGCTGTAACCTTTTTTACGCCAATTTTACCTTATGCTTTAGCTTTTGCAGCTGGTGCGATGATTTTTGTAGTAGTGGAAGAAGTTATTCCAGAAACCCAACAAGATAAAAATACGGATATTGCTACTTTAGGTTTTATTGGCGGTTTTATTGTGATGATGAGTTTAGACGTAGCTTTAGGATAAAGTATGAAAAAATCAATCCTAACTCTCGTTCTGTTGGCTTTTGTAGCTTGTAAATCGGTAAAAGAAAACCCAAATGTACTTGTAATTACTTCCAAAGAAGAAGTAGTTATGAATGATTATG
>JAULXA010000380.1:0-2463 GCA_032118875.1 Flavobacterium sp. | reverse complement strand
CATTTCTGCTTCTGAAATTTCTTTCATTTCTCCTTCTACCATTGCGATAGAATCAGTTGAAGCTCCAATCATCATATCAATATCTGATAATTCTAATTGTGCACGAGATGGGTTGATGATGAATTTTCCATCAATTCTTCCAACTCTTGCTTCAGAAATTAAAGTTTCAAAAGGAATGTCAGATAAGGCAAGTGCTGCCGAAGCGGCTAATCCTGCTAATGCATCTGGCATAACTTCATCATCATGAGACATTAACTGAATCATAACTTGAACTTCTGCATGATAATCTGATGGGAAAAGTGGACGTAATACACGGTCAACTAATCTCATAGTTAATACTTCGCTATCACTTGGACGTGCTTCTCTTTTAAAGAAACCACCAGGAAAACGACCTGCTGCAGCAAATTTTTCACGATAATCTACCGTTAACGGTAAAAAGTCGATACCTGGACTTGCTTTTCTTGATGATACAACTGTTCCTAAGATTACAGTTTTACCAATTCTTACTACTACAGAACCGTCAGCTTGTTTCGCTAAACGACCTGTCTCGATTGTGATGCTTCTGCCATCACCTAAATCGATTTTTTCTACAAATAATTGTGGAATCATAAATTTAATTCTCAAAGGTTATACAAAGGGTTAGTTGTGTTGTTGTTGTGTAGTTGTTGTAGTTGTGTCTAACCCAATGAAAAACCAAACTTTTCGTGCTTTTTTTGTAAACAAAAAGGGGCACAAAGCCCCTTAAGTATATTATTTTCTAATTCCTAATTCCTTAATAATTTCACGGTATCTCACGATATCTTTCTTTTTTAAGTAATCTAAAAGACTTCTTCTTTTACCTACTAAAAGTACTAATGATCTTTCAGTGTTATAATCGTGACGATTTTTTTTCAAGTGCTCAGTTAAGTGAGAAATTCTGAATGTGAATAACGCAATTTGTCCTTCTGCTGAACCTGTGTTTTCTGCTTTTCCTCCGTGTTTAGCGAAGATCTCTGCTTTTGTTTCTTTAGTCAAATACATGCTAATATTATTTAAATGATTATTATGTAGATTGAGAATGTCTCAATACGGGTGCAAATTTACAAATTATTTTCGAAGTTGCAAGTTTATCCCGCTTTTTTATTTCAACCACAATTTTCTAAATTCCATTTTTTTTTCGTAATCACTAGCTTGTTTTTCGATATTAAAATACCTATGTGCTCTTGGATCGTTACCAACTCCAGCTAAATACGCCCAATTTCCCCAATTGCTACATACATCATAATCAATTAGTTGTTCTTCAAAATACGCCGCGCCTAATCGCCAATCCATATTCAATTCATTGCAAAAATAACTTGCTACATTTTGTCGGCCGCGGTTGCTCATAAAACCTGTAAGTTGCAATTCCAGCATGTTGGCATTAATGAAATCAGATGGTGTAGTGCCATTTATCCATTGCGAAAGTAATTTTTCATTCAAAGATTTTGAATTGACTTTTTCGGTCTTAATTCCAGAATACAAGAAAAATTTGGTTTGGTGTTTTTTGAACATGAATCGGAAAAAATCTCTCCAAAGTAATTCAAAAATTAACCAATACGTAGAATCATTTGCACCAAATTCTTGTTCATATTTTTTAACTTCCATATAAATGTAACGGGGAGAAATACAACCCATTGCCAACCAAGCCGAAAATTTAGAGGAATAATCCGCACCCACCATTCCGTTTCTGGTTTCTTTATATTTTGACAAGCTTTTTGTTTCGTAAAAATAATGATTCAAACGTTTTATAGCTTCGGTTTCGCCGCCTTTAAATGAAATGGCTGCGCGTTTATCGGGTTTTATTTTTTTTAAGCCTAATTCTTCTAAAGTTAGTTGTCGAAATTCTGGAATTTCGTGTGAATGAATCGCTAAAGGCTTTTCAAATGGTTTTCTAATTACAGCATCTTTTTCTGTTTTCTTTCTGAAATTCGTAAACACATCTGGAATGTCTTTTATCGAAAAAGGTAAATCTTCCGCATGATATAATGTGCTCGTGCTGCAAGTTTCTAATTCGCATCGCAATTTGAATAATTCATCTTGAACTAATTTTTCGGTTTGTTTTTCTTCAAAGGCAACTTCGCGTTTCGCAAACACTTTTTGTGCTTTATATTGTTGGACGATTTTAGGAATTTCAATTTCTGGTTTTCCTTTTACGATGAGTAATCCAGAACCTAAATTTCTCAAAGTCGCATCTAAATCTTGTAGTGCTTCTAATAAAAATTGTGCTCTGAAACTACCTGTTTTTTTAAATCCAAACGAAGTAGTTTCAAAATGCGAATCATCAAAACAATAGACAGGAATTACTTTTTGACTTTGAGAAATGGCTTTGACTAAAGTTTCGTTATCTTCTATTCTTAAGTCGGTTTTAAACCAAACTAATGCTGTTTTTATCATAACTCATTGATGTTTTTTAGATAATAATCGGCTTGTTGCAATAAGGCGGCT
>JAULXA010000379.1:0-1755 GCA_032118875.1 Flavobacterium sp. | reverse complement strand
ATTTAAAATTTTTGAAAAAAGCAGCATCCGTTTTATTAATAAAATTTACAATTTCCAGCTTCAAATCTAATTCTAAATTTTCGTCTTCGTTTAATATTCCCGACATAAAGCCTATATTTTCCGATGTACCGATTACATTGAAAGTTTTTATAATCGAGATTTTGTTTCTTAAGTTAGTTTCAACAGTAAAATGATCTATCAAAATGGCATTAGCTTCGAACATAACTAGTTCTCTAATAGCAAGAATAACCTCTTTTCTAACCGAAGGATTTTCGGAACTTAATAAGTAAGAAATTTGCTCTAATGAGATGTCGTGCTTGTGTCTAAATCGTACAATTAATTTTATGGCAATGATCACAATAGAATCATTTTTACTATTTAGCCAATTGTTTATATTCTTAGGAATATTTGATTTTTTTCTGTAAATGATATCTAAAATTTTAACTTCATCAGATTTTGAAATGTTATATTTATAGTTATCTAAAACATCAAATTTTTCATCAGACAAGGAAATTAAAGCAATAATAGCATTGGAACGTAAAGCTTTATTTTTACTGTCTAAAAACTGTTTTACATGTCCAGTTTTGATTTTATATCCAATGTTTTGATAATGGTGAAGGGCTTCTGATTTGGAATACCACTTTCTATTACGAATTAATTTATTTGAAATTTCATCAAAACCAAAATACTTGTAAATTAATAACATAGTATGTTCGTTGGTTTCGTTTAAATTTTCTTTGATGTGAATGATTTTGTTTAAAATGTATTTTTTTAAATTATAATTTAATTTATGTTTCGATTTAAATTCATTAATCTTCTCTTTCATTTCTGGAGCAGAGTAATCTGAAAAAATCAAATCCGTCAAAAAAGAATTTGTTTCATTTTCTATGTTTTCTCTAAAATCATCATTTCTGTCAATTGCATATCGAGAATATAGCAAAGTGAAAACGATTAAAACCACAAAAAGTACAATTAATGGTAGAAAAAAGTATAATAAAAAGTAGTAAACATTTTCAGCATTTATTGAAAATAAGAAATAAGAAGCTTTTAAATTTAAAGAAATCATATAGTAAATTCTGAGTTTTTGGTTTTAATAGTATTTTTTAACACAATTTATTTCACAAATATATTAAAATGAAATTGACATAACCTATTGTGCGTCTTTAATTTAATAGAATTTAAAACGTTTTTTTTTTACTGAATAAAAAAAGACGTAATTTTGAAAGCAAATTAAGAAGTAATGAACGCAACATTGGCAAAAACCGAATTAGAAACTTATTTTCAACAGTTCAGAGAAAACATCATTGGAATTAACCAATCTTTTGAATCTCCTTTTGGAAAACAAAAAATTGTGTATACCGATTGGACAGCAAGTGGAAGGTTATACCGACCAATTGAGGAAAAACTGATGAATTCTTTCGGACCTTTTGTTGCAAATACGCATACCGAAACTTCTATTACCGGAACAGCAATGACCATGGCGTATCACGAAGCGCGTCATATCATTAAACATCACGTAAATGCCAATGATAATGATGTTTTAATTACCGATGGAACTGGAATGACAGGCGTTGTAAATAAATTGCAACGTATTTTAGGTTTGCGAATTGCTGAAAATTTAAAAGAATACACAACCATTCCAAAAGAAATTAAGCCCATTGTTTTTATTTCGCACATGGAACATCATTCTAATCAAACGTCTTGGTTAGAAACTATTGCAGATGTAGTAGTAATTCCAGCGAATGAAGAAGGTTT
>JAULXA010000378.1:0-10357 GCA_032118875.1 Flavobacterium sp. | reverse complement strand
AACCTAAACCAAGTAATATTTTTTCAGTGTCACCTACATAATTATAACCACCATGAATTTCATATTGGTGTTGGTAATCACTTAATTGCTGAATTAATTCTGAATACGCTTCACTTTCATAATCCGTTCTGGTAACCAATTGATGATTGATTTCTTCAATCTTTGCTTCGTAAAGTTTGATTTCCTTGAAAGCTTGGTAGGCTTCTTCTAAAACGGTTCTTCCAGCTTCAAAATCAATATCTTGACGTAAAAATCCAATACGAACTTCTTTTTCAGTCGCAATTTGTCCAGAATCTGGTTTGAAATCTCCAGCCAATATTTTTAGCATTGTCGATTTTCCCGCACCATTTTTTCCAACTAAACCGACTCTGTCGCCAGCGCCCATTCTAAAAGTGACTTCTTCAAATAAATATGTTCCACCAAAGGAAACAGAAAGATTATGTATATTCAGCATGTTTTTTTCTAATAGTCTGCAAAAGTACTACTCTTATCTTACCTTTACATCAAAATTATTGAAATGTTTGGTAAAGGTTCTAAAATTTATGCGATGATAACTGGTTGTTGTCCAAAATGTCACGAGGAAAGTATGTATTTAGATGGAAATCCGTTTAACGTGATGAAAATTTATGCCATGCATGAAAAGTGTTCACATTGTGGTCAAGTTTATAAAATTGAACCTTCTTTCTTTTTTGGAGCAATGTTTGTGAGTTATGGGTTAGGAGTTGGGATTGGAATTATTACATTTTTGATTGCACATTACGGATTTCAATCCACTTTAAAAACATCATTTATTTCAATTGTTGTAGCGTTAATTTTGTGTAACACTGTAATTATGCGTTTGTCGAGAAATATTTGGATCAATGTTTTTATTTCTTTTGATAAGAATTGGAAGGCTAAATTATCTAAATAACTTTTTATAAATTCTATTGATAGAAATTTCGTTGTCTAGTTCGACATCATTTTCTATAAATTGATATAATTTATCTGATAAATAAGGTGCGAAAAGGACACCTCTTGTTCCCATTCCGTTTAGAATATAGAGATTATTGTCTGAATAATGTCTTCCTAAAAGCGGTCTTCTGTCTTTTACAGTTGGTCGTATTCCTGCTAAATGCTCGATGATTTCAAATTCGCAAGAAATTAATTCTTTTAAGTTCGAAAGTAATTCGTTTTTGCCTGCTTCGGTTTTAGCTGTAGTTTTGTCTTCCCAGTTATAAGTCGCACCAACTTTATATAAATCGTTTCCGATAGGTAAAATCCAAATGCTGGAATTGATTATTTCTTTTAAATTTAAGTTCTCCGCTTTGATAATGAAAAGTTCACCCTTTGTTCCGTCTAAAGGTAAATTGTTGAAATACGGATTGCTGTTTATGCCGAAACCTTCTGCAAAAACAATTTGTTTTGCCTTTACGTTTTTATATTTTATGTGATCTTCTTCAATGAGTAATTGTGAATAATCAAAAGTTTCTTCGAGATAACTGTTTTCTGAAAGTAAGTATTTGGTATAACTTGCTTTAAGTTTTTTGGTGTCTAAAAATCCTGTATGATTTACTTTTCCGAATTTATAAGTATTAGCTACAAATTTATTTTCCAAAGTTTCTAAATTGGTGTTTAGATAACTGGAAAGTGTTGGTTTGTCTGAAGCGGTAAACCAATTGTTTTGTTCTTCTATAGAATTTAATTTTCTTAGGAGCGGAATTTCAAATAGAAATATTTCGTTAAGTTTTTCTTCTAATTTTTTATAAAATGGAATGGAGATTTCGAGTTGCGCTTCGGCTTCCCAGATTTTTGTAAATCTTTTTAAAACGACAGGATTGTATAATCCACCCGCAATTGTAGTTGAATTTTGAGAAGTGTCATTTAGCACCATAATTTTTTTATCGTGTAACAAACAAGTTTCAGAAAATGAAATTCCTGCTAAACCAGAACCAATAATAAGATAATCAACTTCCATTTTATTGTTTTATTGAACTGCAAATTTACACAAAATTAAAATGTTGATTTGAAGATTTTGGTTTTTATTAAACAAAAAAAACTCTCACCGAAGTAAGAGTTTTTTTTGTATTATGATTGGAGAAATATTTTAATTAGTAATTCCACATATCTAATTCGAAATTACGTATTTTTTCTTTTACTCTTTCAGATTCTAATAATTGCATTTGAGAATTTTCTTTCATGTAATCTTTAATTAATCTGTCACCGTAAACATTTTCCTCTAAATATATTACTGCGCCAAAACGACGAGAATTTAATAAGTGGTCAAAAGAGAATGGCATAGCTGAGTTTTTTTCATTGAAAGCTTTAGCTCCATGTAAAACATCTCTTGCTGCTGGGAAATAAACCCAGAATAATTCAATTGGTGGTTCGTTTTTACCAGCTTCAGAGTTCATTGTGTAAACGTCTGGAACTAATGGACAAATTCCCATTAATCTGTATTTCAATTCACCTTGACGTTTGTCGAAATACCAAAATCCTTTGATTTTGTATCCTTGAACATCAATTGCTTTAATTTCAGTTTTTACGATGTATTCTTCTGAAACTTTTGTTGCACCAGCATTTAATTCTTCAATACCTTGGTCAGTAGTATCCGTGAATACTAATGATTTTTCAATATCATCTAAAGTTTTTTTAGCTGTAAAGTATCCAGAATCATATACTTCAGTAATTTTTTGATCTCTCATTGCTTGAGTCAAAACATCATATAAAGGTTTTCTATCTGGACCTAAATCTCCTTCAATAGGATAATACATAGGAAAATTAACTCTTTGATTTACATCAATAATTTCCCATACTGTTTTACCCATCAGGATATCTCTATCACCTACGTAACCGTAAGGTAAAGGTTTGTCATTATCTGCATTTAATTCTGCTTCCGTTTTTTTACCGATTTCAGCAGGAGTTTTTGCGTTTAGTAAGTTAGATTGAGCGAACGAAAACGTGCTTACACTAAATACTGCTACTAATAAAAAATTTCTCCAATTCATTTTTTTATTTTATTTAAATTATTGTATTTCGTATGTACAAATAGATACACCTTTTGGTCTTTGATCGATACCAGAGAAACTTGCTTTGATTTCAGAAATAACAATTACGTCACCTCTTCCAGCTTTAGCAATTGCTGCTTTAGCTCTTGCATCCATTTTACTACCTTGTACTACTATTGTAGGTTGTCCAGGAACTTTAATGTTAAATTGTGATACATTAACAGTTACAGGGAAATCAAAGTCTTCCATAACTGCAGATACAGTACAAACTCCTAAGTTTTCTTTACTTCCTTTTGCAGCAGATACACCTCTAACTTGACCTGTTGGTGCAGGTAATCCTTTAATTCTAAATTCTTTTTTGTCAGAAACTACTTTTCCATCAGGTAAAGTTGCAGTAACGTTGATCATTACTGTACTTCCAGCACCTGGTCTTAAAATATATTTTCCGTCAGTACCGCTCATTCCAGCAGCAGAAGCTTTTACTTTGTTGTTAGCTACCCCAGCGAAAGATATTGTCATTGGGTTAGGAACTCCTCTGTATACTACATTCATTTTATCTGCAGAAATAGTAGCAGAGTTAGGACGAGGAACAACTACGTAGTTTCCTTTAAAAGGTAATGGAATAGTTTTTCCATCTTCTAAGAAAGAGAATGAACCGTTAATTGTTTGTTCTCCAACGCTACCAGCTGTTAACGAAATAACTGCTTGACCATTTTCTAATCTACCAGGACCTTGGAATGAAGTTGGTTTAGTGTTTTCGTCATAACGACCTAAAACTACTTTACCTTTTACATTTTCTCCTTGGAAATAAGCATTTTTCTCTAAAACTACAATTGCTTGATAGTTACTGTAAGATGCTGCCTGAACAGCTGCTTTTCCTAATGCTGCACTAATCACATCAGATTCTCCTTTTTTAGCATCGTTTTGCCAAGCACTTAACTTAGCTAAAGTTGCAATTCCAGGAAATCCTTTGAAATGATAATCTAAGAATTTTACTGAAGCACCATCGTTATTTTTAACATCTGATAAATCAAATTTCTTAGTAACTTCATTTAAGATTGCAGAATATTTTTTTTCTGCACCTAAAGCCGCTTTCATTTCGTTTTTGTAAGTTTCAATTGCTGACATAATTTCTTTCCCTTTTGGAGAATAACCATCACCTGCAAACCAAACTTCATCAATTGGAGATTTATCCATTGCTTCGTACGGTAATTTACCGTTTTCTTCTAATGGAATCTCTTTTGTTAATTCAGCTTTAATTGATTCTACGAAAGAGTAGAATTTTTTTGTAGCTGCTTCAACTTTATGAGCAGTTCCGGCAGCAACAGCAAATTCACCTTTTGCTTCAGCCGCTTTAGCGTCTAAAGCTGCAAGCATTTGTTCGTTTGTGCTTTTTGCAGAACTATTTGTAGCTTCAAATTTTTCATTCATTAATCCGAATGCTGATAATACTTCTTTTGACATATTTAATGCCAACATCGCGATGAAAACCAAGTACATTAGGTTAATCATCTTCTGTCTAGGGGTTAATTTTCCTCCTGCCATTTCGTAATAATTAGTTTAGTTAATTAAATTGTAATTTATTTGATAAAACTAATTATCCTTTGTTTTGCATTGCAGATAACATTCCACCATAAACAGCATTTAAAGAAGATATGTTAGATGTCATAGATTGCATTTGTTGTTTTAATTTGTCTGCATTTTCTGCGATTTGAGCATTTGCATCAGCATTTTTCTGAGCTGCATCAACTTGAGCAGTGTATAAATTGTTTAAAGCTTCTAATGAAGAAGATGCTTTAACCATTTCTTCTGCATATTTCTTTTGTGAAGCCATTGCATCAACTGTAGGAGCGATACCTTTAGCTGCACCTTCGAAGTTTTTAATGCTATTTCCTAAGCTTGCCATTAATTCACCATCAATTTTAGCTTCTTTTAATAAATTGTCTAATTTTTGAGATAATAAACCTTGAGCTTCAGCTGGATCTTCTTTTTTCAATGATTTTGGTTTTGCATCACCACCTGCTAATTCTGGGTAAACTAATGCCCAATCTAATTCTTTTTCTACTGGTTCAAAAGCAGATAATGCGAAAATTGCTGCTTCTGTTAATAAACCGATTACAAGCATTGGTCCTGCTCCTGGCCAGTGCATCAATTTGAATAATGCTCCAACGATTACAACTGCTGCTCCCATTCCGTAAAGGAATCCCATCACTTTTTTGCTTAATAATGCCATAATTTAAAATTTTAGTTAGTTAAGTATAATTAATTAGTTAAGTTAATTCTTGTGTATTATATTATTTTGGTTTTGTTCCTGTTGCGTCAGTTCCCATGTAATCTTGTACTGTTCTGAAACCTATGTAACTTCTTGCAGAATCTGCATATTCGAAATCACGAGTTGAAACTTGTAAGAAGAAAGCAACATCTTTCCAAGATCCACCACGAACCACTTTTCTTTGGTTTTTAGGATCTGCAACGTTTGGATTCATTGTTGAAACGAATTCGTAAGCTCCAGCATCGTAAGCTGTTTCAGTCCATTCAGAAACGTTACCAGCCATGTTGTATAAATTGAAATCGTTTGGCTCGTATGATTTTGCTTCTACAGTGTATAAAGCACCATCTGCAGCATAATCTCCTCTGTTTGGTTTGAAGTTAGCTAAGAAACATCCTCTGTCGTTTTTAGCATAAGGACCACCCCAAGGGTAAGTTCCTGATTCAATTCCACCTCTTGCAGCATATTCCCATTCTGCTTCAGTTGGTAAACGGAAAGAGTTTACTTGGTCTCTACCTTTTTGTTTTTTAACATAAGAGTTTTTGTACATTGTTCTCCAAGCACAGAATGCTTTTGCTTGTTTCCAAGATACTCCAACTACAGGATATTCTCCATAAGCTTGGTGCCAAAAGTAATCGTTATGCATTGGTTCGTTGTAAGAATATGCGAAATCTTTAATCCAAGCAGTTGTGTCTGGATAAATTTCTAAAGGTGGTGCATCTTCATAAAAGTTTTTACGACCTTTTTTCTTTACAGCTTTATTTAAATCTACTTGATTGTATTTGAATTTTAATTTACTCACATCAATCGTTTTTAACCCATTAAACGATTCTGATTCAGGTAAATACATAGAGTCCATTACTTCAACATAATCCGCATCAGGATATTTACCTGTTTCTGTAATTAATTTTACTTTTTTGTTTGTTTTTCTATTAGCATAAGGATCAGATTCAGTTCCTACGCTATAGTAGTTCTCGTACATATATTTGTCATATGCAGTCATTTTTTCTGGATCTGTATCAGCAAAACCATAGTCACCTATACTTCCGCCACCTTTTCCGCTTCTTCCGCCTTCCGCTGGTTTAGCACCTGCTTCTTCTGCTTGAATAGCTAATCTTGTTCTAATAATTGAATCTTTCACCCATTCAACGAATTGACGGTATTCACTATTTGTAATTTCCGTTTCATCCATGTAAAATGAACGAACAGTAACAGTCTTAGTTGGAGCATCTTGAACATTGGCAACGTCATCATCTGACTTACCCATTATAAAAGAACCTCCAGGTATAAGTGACATACCAAATGGCTTTTCAGAAAACCATTTCTTGCCTTTAACTCCTACCAGCTCACCTTTATCGCCTTTTCCACAGCTTGTAAACAAAGCTAATGCTGCCGATAATACTAAAAACTTTTTCATATTAATTGGGTTATAAAATTTTATTTTATTTTAGGGTTCAAACCTATCTATTTATTTTGACATATACAATAGCTATCTTAAAAAAAACTAAAAAAAGTGTATTTTATCGATAAATACTGCACTTTTAACGATAATTTAATAACTTTTTTTGTGTGCTTTCCACCATCTTTCAGGTATTTCTGCATTGCAAGCAGCTATGTAATCCTCTTTTGTGCAAGGTAATAACGTTTTTTTAACATTTTTATTGTATACCGTATTGTAATTTATTTCCATCCACCATCTTTCTGAGCGATTGCTTTTATAAAAAACCAATTCTTCGTCTTCAGCTAAGACAATGTACCTATTATAATTTGTTTTTTCTTCGAACGGATATTCGTAACTTCTTAAGTGATAGCCTTCTATAAAATACCAAACAATTTGCGCAATTAACTCATTTTCGTTTTTAGCATAAAATTGATTGAATATACCAAAAGCACTAACTTTATCACTAATTCCTGCATATCTTGCTAAAGCACAAATCTCTCTTCCGTCAAATCCATTTGGATAAAATTCTGTTGTATTTCCAGAATCCGATGACTTAACCGATTTTAAATCCAAACTAATTATATCGGCATCTCTAAAGATAGGCTCAACAATTGCTGGGTTTTTAATAATTTCTCCTAATCTGTAAGTGTCAAAATATAATTTTTCAATTAAATCTATTTCTTCTTGAGAAGTGTAATAGGTTTGATAACCAACACTACTGAAATTGTACAGATTATTTGGTTCTTCCACAATTATTCTCGACAAATAAGAATCAGATTCTAATTTTTCTTCTTTCGCAAAATCGAACTTATTATCAATAGCGACTAAATTTACCATTTGGTCTAAATTATCGTATGAACGATACATCGCATAAGTCAAATCTTGTGAACCACCAATCACCAAAGGTATAATTTTTTGTTTAATTAAATCCGCGCAAATGGATTTTAACACAAAATAAGTATCACTCGTTTCATTTCCTACTAGAGCATCACCTAAATCGGCGATTCCTTTGTTCCAATTTCCTGGAAATAAGCTATATAACGTTTTTCTAAAGTGGTCGAAATTGTAATTTTCATTTTCTAAATCGGAACCTCTATTTTCGTTTACACAAATAAGTGCAATTGAAATATTTTCTAAATTAGGATAGTCGGTTTCCGTATGCATCACAACCTTTTTACCTAATGTTTGATTAGATAAATTTTCTGTAAATTTCTGAATTTCTTCCGATACAGGTTGTAAATATTCGAATATCATAATTTTTTCTTTCTTTAAATTGTATTATCTAAATGATAAAAATATTATTTCTTTTTGGCTACTGCTTTTTTCGCTGGAGCTTTTTTAGTCGTTGTTTTTTTAGCTGCTGTTTTTTTAGCTGGAGATTTTTTTTCAATCATCTCTTTAACTTCTTCCAAAGTTAATTTGGTAGCATCAATATCTTTACTTAATTCAATTTTTATTTTTCCTTTCGTAATTACTGATCTTCCCCAACGTGCTTTTTCAACTTTGATGCCTTCATCCGTCCAATTATGAAGTACTTTGTCGATATCTTTTTGTTGTTTGTCTTCAATTAATTCGTTAATATCAGCTTGGGATAAATTATCGAAATTGTATTTTTTATTTACATTGATAAAAATGCCATTCCATTTTAAAAAAGGTCCAAAACGACCTACACCTTTTTGAACAGGTAAATTGTCATACGTGGCAATTGGAGCATCTGCTTTCGTTTTTTCATCGATTAACTCGATAGCTCTTTCCATGGTAACGTCTAATGGTTCTTCACCTTTCGCTAAAGAAATAAATTGCGTACCAAACTTCACATAAGGTCCAAAACGTCCGTTATTCACTTCAATTTCTTCCCCTTCATAAGTTCCTAAAGATTTTGGTAATAAAAATAAATTTAAAACTTCTTCTAAAGTAATGTTACTTAAATTTTGTTCGGCTCTTAAACTTGCAAATTGTTTTACTTCATCGTCAATTGCGCCAATTTGTGCCATTGCTCCGTATTTTCCTAAACGGACAGATACTGGTTTTCCAGATTTTGGATCTGTTCCTAAAATACGTTCTCCAGATTCGCGTTCAGCAGTAGCTTCAACTTTGGATACAATTGGATGAAAATGATTGTAAAAATTACTCATCATTTTATGCCAATCTTCATTTCCAGCAGCAATTTCATCGAAATCTTGTTCTACTTTTGCTGTGAAATTATAATCTAAAATCGTTTCGAAGTTTTTGACTAAGAAATCGGTTACAATTCCTCCAATATCTGTTGGAACTAATTTTCCTTTATCCGAACCAGAATTTTCTTTTAACGTTTGCGCTTTAATCTCGTTAGCAATTAATGTCAATTGCTCGTATTTTCTTTCTGCTCCTTCAAAACTACCTTTTTCAACGTAATTTCTATTGATAATTGTAGAAATAGTTGGTGCGTATGTTGAAGGACGACCAATTCCTAATTCTTCTAATTTCTTAACCAAAGAAGCTTCAGTATATCTACTTGCTGGTCTGGTAAAACGTTCCGTTGCAGCAATGAATTTATTGTTTAGTTTTTCGTTTACTTTTAAAGCAGGTAACATGCCTTCTTGTTCTTCTTCATCGTCGTCATTTCCTTCCAAGTACACTTTTAAGAAACCGTCAAACTTGATGACTTCACCCGTTGCAGAAAAATATTCATTATGTGTATTTGCAGCAATTTTCACATTCGTACGTTCCAATTCTGCATCACTCATTTGAGAAGCCAAAGTACGTTTCCAAATTAAATCGTATAAACGTGCTTGGTCTCTATCGATATCAACTGTATGACGACTCATGTCTGTCGGACGAATAGCCTCGTGCGCTTCTTGAGCACCTTTCGATTTGGTGTTGTAATTTCTTGGTTTACTGTATTCTTTTCCGTAGTACGAAGTAATTTCTGCTTCTGCAGCTGCCATGGCATCTTGAGAAAGATTAACACTATCCGTTCTCATGTATGTAATTAAACCGGCTTCGTATAAACGTTGTGCAATTTGCATGGTAATTCCAACAGGTAAATACAATTTACGAGCAGCTTCTTGTTGTAAAGTAGAAGTCGTAAAGGGTGCTGTTGGTGATTTTTTAGTTGGTTTTGTTTCTAAATCGGCAACTTTAAAATCGGCTTTTATATTTTTTTCTAAAAAGGCTTGCGCTTCTTCTTTCGTATTGAAATTCTTGCTTAGTTTCGCTTTTACTGTTTTTCCAGCTTCGTTAGTAAATTCAGCACTGATGGAATAACTCGCAACTGCTTTAAAATTCTGAATTTCTCTTTCACGCTCCACAATTAAACGTACAGAAACCGATTGTACACGTCCAGCAGATAAGCCACCTTTTACTTTTTTCCAAAGTACTGGTGATAATTCGTACCCAACTAAACGGTCTAAAACTCTACGAGCTTGTTGTGCGTTTACTAAATTATAATTAATATCTCTCGGATTTTCAATCGCTTTTAAAATGGCAGTCTTTGTAATTTCGTGAAAAACAATACGTTTTGTTTTGGCAGGATCTAATTTTAATTCTTCTGCTAAATGCCAAGAAATAGCCTCACCCTCACGGTCCTCATCGGAAGCTAACCAAACCATATCGGCTTTCTTTGATAAGTCTTTTAATTTTTTTACTAATGCTTTTTTATCCGGAGAAACTTCATATTTAGGT
>JAULXA010000377.1:0-2762 GCA_032118875.1 Flavobacterium sp. | reverse complement strand
AGATCAAGATTTCTTAGAGCATTTATTTGTGGCAACCAATCACCAATATTTATTATTCTTTACTCAAAAAGGAAAATGTTTCTGGATGCGTGTTTACGAAATTCCAGAAGGAACAAAAGCAAGTAAAGGTCGTGCAATTCAAAATATTATAAATATTGAACCAGACGATAAAGTTGCCGCATACATTTGTACGCAAGACTTAAAAGACCAAGACTATATTAAGAGTCATAATTTAATTATGGTGACTAAACAAGGTCAGGTTAAGAAAACATCTTTAGAGAAATATTCTAAACCTCGTGTAAACGGAGTAGCAGCTATTACAATTAAAGAAGGTGACGAATTATTAGGAGCTAAATTAACTAACGGTGAAAGCCAAGTTTTAATTGCTGGAAAATCTGGTAAAATGGTTCGTTTTGAAGAAGCTAAAACGCGTCCAATGGGTCGTACTGCATCTGGAGTTAGAGGAATTACTTTAAAAGATGAAGCAGACGAAGTGATTGGAATTGTAACGGTTAATAAAGATGATGTTAACGATACTCAAATCTTAGTAGTAACTGAAAATGGATACGGTAAACGTACTAAATTAGTGGAAGAAGATGGAGAAGATGTATACAGAATTACAAACCGTGGTGGTAAAGGTGTGAAAACATTAAATATTACCGAGAAAACAGGTTCGTTAATTGCAATTAATAACGTAACGGATGATGACGATTTAATGATTATCAACAAATCTGGATTAACAATTCGTATGATGGTTTCAGATTTAAGAGTTATGGGTCGTGCTACACAAGGAGTTCGATTAATCAATATTAAAGGAAACGATTCTATCGCGGCGGTAACTAAAGTATTACGTGAAGACGAAGAAATAGTTGACTTAGATGAAGACGGAAATCCAATAGTAACATCGGAAAGTGAAACTTCAGAAGAAGATGCTACAGAAAACGATGGCACGGATATTGAAAGTGACAACACAGAAGAATAGGAATAATTTTAAAAGCCCAATTCGTTGGGCTTTTTTTTAAACTTAAAAATGATAAAAATGAAAAATTTAGTATTAGGAATTTCACTTTTAGTAGCAACAACAACATTTGCTCAAAAAGACGAATTAAAAACATTAAAAAAAATTTACGATAAAACGCAAATCTCAAGTGAAGATTTTTCTAAATACAAAGAAACACTTGTCAAATTAGAAAGTGTTGCTGTAACTGAAGATGACAAAGCTGCTTCAACGTATTATAAAGCATTGTCGCCTTTAGTAGAAATGGCCATTTTAGGAAAACAACCTATTTTAGCAAATGTTCAAAAAACATTTACACCTGATTCATTTGAAAGTTTAACTGACGGGATGTTAAGTACGTTAGCGTATGAAAATAAAACAGGTAAAAAAGTATTTTCTCCAGAAATCACTCAAAACATCAAAACGTTAAGTCCTATTTTTAGTCAAATGGCTTTAACTTTTAATAATGCGAATAAGTTTAAAGAGGCTTCAAAAGTGTTTTATACGCTTTATAAGTTAAATACAAAAGATGTTTCAAATTTAGAAAATGCAGCTATAACAGCATTACAAGCATCTGACTATGTTGTGGCGGATAAACTTTACAGAGAAATGGTTGCTTTAGGTTTTAAAGGAACTGGATTAGGTGTGTTTCAGTCTAAAGAACTTGAAGTTGCTAAAGTTTTAGCAGCAATTGCTTTCGAAACTAAAAATTACGAACAAGCTAAAAAAGAATATGCAATTGTAAATCAGTTAGATGCTAATGATATTTCTTCCCAAGTTAATGAAGCAACTTGTTACTATTATTTGAACGATATAGCCACTTACCAAACAAAAATTACGGCTGTTTTAGCAAAAGATCCAAATAATGCACAATTGCAATATAATGTGGGTTATTTGACTTTGAGTGATGATTCTAAATTGGTTGATGAAATTAACGCCAATCTAAAAAACAGAACAAAATATGATGAATTAATGAACAAGCGTAAAGCCATGTTTAAAACAGCTTTACCTTATTTTGAAAAAGCATATCAATTGAATGCTGCAAATGAAGATACCAAAACCATCTTAAGATTAACCTACGAAACATTAGGAATGAAAGATAAAGCAGCTGCTGTAAAATAATAAAAAAATCCCCAATGAAAATTGGGGATTTTTTTTATGTTTTTTTATGATATTAGTTAATCATTAAATAATCAATAGGTTTCATATTGCTAACATCTGAACCACCCCATTCTACAAGTGTAAAACCATTTCTGTTGGTTGATGGTAATTGTTGAGGTGCAATCGCAATAGGTTCATCAACTCCAAAAAACTCCATAAAAATTCTTATGGAAGTGTCTGGTTTTGGATTTACATTATTTGTTGAAAAAACAGTATACTCTTCATTTACTAAAAAGTGAATAAAAGTATATTTGTTTTTTTCTAATATAGGTAACCAATATTGTATAAAATCGTTTGTTTCCGCGTTATTTAATCCCATAAATTCTATTTTTTCTATTAGAAAAGAAGTCAGTTTTTCTTTTTCTACCACAAAGCCTGTTTTGTATTGGTAATGCGAAACTGGAAAAGAAATTTCTCCATCCCAAAATAAGGAATTATAAAAACGATTGGTTTTTTTATCGAAAATTTGTCCGTTCTTATAAGCTGTTACTTTCCAAGATTTTTCTAATTTAGGAAAAGTAGTTAGTAGTTTGCCTTCAAAATTAATACTTAATTCAATGTCTGTTTTTTCTTTTGGATATAAATAAATAACTGGTTTTTTCAG
>JAULXA010000376.1:0-7142 GCA_032118875.1 Flavobacterium sp. | reverse complement strand
TAGAACAAATTATTGAAGCGTTCAAACAAGATGTGGAACAGAAAATTGATTTGGCTTCGTTAATGTTTGAAATTAATGATAAATCGGAAATTGAAAATCCGAATAATGTAAAAGTGATTACAGATCAACAAGGATTTGCTTTATATTTTTCACGTTCAGTAATTCCGTTTCCTCGTGAAGAAAATGTGGGTGTGCGTTATATGAAGCATATTGGAATTTATGCCTTTAGAAAGCAAGCATTGATGGATTTCTATCGTTTACCGATGCTTTCTTTGGAAGCTTCTGAAAAACTTGAACAATTACGTTATTTAGAATACGGAAAACGCATTAAAATGATTGAAACTTCGCACGCAAGTATAGGAATTGATACTTTGGAAGATTTAGAAAAAGCTAGATTGTTACTTAATAATACAATCTAAAATCTAATAATTTACAAAGCGCGTAATTTTTCTCAAAAAGCAGTTCTACAACTTCTTCTATATTATCATTTTCTTGAAAAAGCTGAAAAAAGACTTGGTCCAATTGGTAACTTTTTAGATTGCTAAATTTCACGCCGTAGCCTGAAATTGCTTTGGCGCCAGTAACATCTAAGAAAAATTGCGCTTGGTCATTCGTTAATTCTAAAGTTTTTGTATTCGCAAAATGAATGATTTTTCCTTTCATTTTTCCTTCAAAAAGTTCGGCAATTTCATCTAAACTATAATAATAATCATAGATACAAATGTTGTTGTTTTCGCCTTCCATCACCAAATAAATAATTTCATAATTCTTAAAATTATGATCATCATAGAGTAGTGCTGACAAACTTTCTTCTAAACCTTCAATCGTATCGCAAGCTTTGTAAATGTTGGGAATTCCATGGTGTAAAGCTAAACTTTCTAATTGTTTTTCAATTTCTGTTGTTTCGATAATTTCAACATCGGAAACGGCTTCTAAACAAAACACAAATTGTTCTAATTCCTTCATAATTAATGCTTTAATGGTCGTTTTTTTATCATTCCACCTCGAGTATCTTTAACGCTATTCATCACCACAAAAGCAGAAGGTGATATTTTATCTAATTCGGTCATTAATTTGTTCAACTCTAATCTGGTAATAACCGTGTAAACAATATCCGTTTCTTTAGTTTCACCACGTTTTCCATATCCTTTTTTACCGCTGTAAACCGTAACACCTCGTCCCATAATGTTGATAATCATTTCTCTAATTTCTTCATTATGTGATGAAACAATGGTTACACCAATATATTCTTCAATACCTTCTACAATAAAATCGAGTGTTTTGGAAGCTGCCAAATACGTAATCATAGAATATAGAGCAATTTCTATTCCTAAGAAATAAGCTGCAGTTCCAAAAATAAGAATATTGATAATTATAATTATGTCGCCAATTGTAGTTCCAAATTTTCTGCTCAAAAAAATGGCTAAAACTTCCGTTCCATCAATAACGGCGCCACCTCTTATGGCAAAACCAATTCCGGCACCAAGGAAAAACCCACCAAAAACGGCTACTAATAAATTATCGTCAGTAATGTTTGGAAACGTTAAAGTGGCTAATGCAAGAGAAAGTCCGCCAATGGCAAAAGCTGTTTTTATGGCAAATTGTTTCCCAATTACGTTATAACCCAAAAATACAAAAGGTAAATTCACACAGATAATAAGAACGTATAATGGAATATTAGTTAGTGAAGCTACAAGTAAAGAAATACCTGTAGCGCCACCATCAATAAAATGATTTGTCAAAAGAAATCCTTTAAAACCGAATGAAGCAGATAAAATTCCTAATAAAATCAAGAAAACATCCTTAATGTTATGTTTTACAGTAATTCTAAATTTTTTATAAGCTTTCGCGAAGATATAATCGGATATTTTACTTCTATCGATTGATTCATCGCGAATTATGAGTTTTAGAATGATATTTTTGAAAAATGAATTCATTTTATGTTTTTTTAAGAATGATTATGTGATTTTATTCAACAGCGTTTGCCATTTCTGAATAATTTCAATTTCATTGAGTATTATTCGGGTTTCGTCTTTATTGAAAAACTCTAGAACTACTGTTGGTTTACTAGCGAATGTGAGTTCTAACTCCAACTTTTCTAATACATTGTGTTTGTTTTCTGTTCTCTCAATTCGACATTTTAGTAATTCCGAAATATTGATGGAGATAAATTTATCAAATTCTTCTGATTTTTTAGAGAAAAAAAGCATTTTATTTGTTTTATCTATTCCAATAATAGATTGATTCCAATCGTCTTTTTCTTGAATAGTTGCCTTGTTTTCTTTTGCTTTTTGAATTAAATTTTCAATTCTTTTTTTACGTTTTTTATTGTTAATTATACTAAATACTATAAACGGTAATACACATACTAGTAATAATATGATGCCAATTGTTAAGGATGTTGCATCCATGATTTTAAAATTTTAAATTAATGATACATTGATTTTTGTAACTATTTGGAATACTTACAAGATTGTTTGATTTCTATAATGTATAATTAATTACCAGAAATTATGGAAAGGAAATATGATATCAGTCTGTTTAAAACTAATAGGAATAAGGGTATAAGAAAAATGATTTTTAGCTAAAACCGATTTGTTTTCCTTTTTCTTATTGATAGCTTTTATAAAGTGAATGCTATAAAAAGCTTTTGCAATTTTAGTTTTTGCAGAACAGAAATGAAGTTGTAACGTTCTGTTTAAATTATCACTTAAAATAGTTGGAGAATCAATAGTATGAATCTCTTTTTTACCAGATCGTTCTTGTTGTGGAACTTCAACAATACGGGAATTCATCTGTTGTAAGTTACCGATAACAAAGTAGCTTATAACAGAGAAAAGAAGTATAAATGATATTTTTAAGGCATTTCTCACTTAGCCAAAAATAGTTTTAATAACTGTAAAGAACTAATAGAGCAATGAAATTTAGGATAATTTTAATACTTATATTTCACTTTCGTGGTCAAAATAACCTTTGTTTTTTACTTTAGAGGAAAAGAAATTTAAAAACAAAACCAGAAACGATAAGAAAAACATAGCTTGAATACTTACTAATACTTTTGCGAATGGAGTAACGGGATAAAAATCTCCATAACCAATAGAATTTGAAGTAATTATACTAAAATAAATGGGATCAAACCAATGAATAAAAGGCTTGTTCATATTGTCACCTAAAGTATAGAAAACGGCGAAAGCAAAAACAATTTCTAAATAATTTAAAAACAAAAGCAACATGGAACGTTTGTAAGAACGCGGACGTGAAAGCATATCGGATGCAAAAATTAAAGTTGGAATGTATAAAACAGTTTCAAACAAAACATAAATCATGATATAAATCAGAATCGTATGTTCTTGCCAATTATTTTTCAATATTAATAAAGGAAATGACAACTTCAACAAAATGTAAACATCCATAGCAATATCTTGGTATTCAAAATTTCTTTTAGAAAACCAATATTTGATATAAATTCCAGGAAAGAATAGTTGCGAAATAGATAAAAACAGTCTGAAAATTTTCTCAATTCCGTTATCATCTTGATGATCGTTATTCCAAATTGATTTAATATTTAGAATTCTTTTCTGAATGGGATTTATCTTTAATCTAGGCTGATCCTTTCTAGTTATTTTTCCCAATAAAAGTTGTCTTAAAAAGCTTTTCATTTTATGTTTTTTATTATTAAATAGCGTTTTATATGCTCTTTATAATTATCAAATCGTTATATCGTTCTACTTTTTTAAGTATCATTTTAGAATAGTTTTCTTCTTCAAAATGTTGCAAATACTTCTCTATTTTATCTTTTTTTGTAGCATCTAAAATCATCATATTAAAGATAATATAACCCTTTTTATGAAGTCTTTGTTTAATATTTGTTACGAAACTTTCTTGAAATAAAAAATCTGGCATATCAGTATCTTTAAAAATATCGATAATTATTAAATCATAAGAATCTTTATTTGTGGCAACAAAATGTTCTGCGTCGTCAATATTACATTTAAAATTACTAATTTTATTTAAGTCGAAATAAGAATTCGCAATTTCAATTATTTCTGCATCTAACTCAACGCCAGTAATGCTTTTGGTAAATTCAAAATCAGTGGTTAAGGTTTTAATTACGCTTCCACCAGCCACACCAAGAACCAAAATAGAATTCATTTTACTAATTTCAGATTTTCCAATAGTTAAAAGACCTTTTTTTAGTACCGTTTGCAAACTACCATAAGAATAATTCGTGTTTTTTGTATTGAGCAATGTTTTCCCATTATACAAGGTCACTTCTAAAGTCCGACTTATATTCGACTGTTTATTATAAATCGTGATAGGATAAAGGTAACTGAGTATTTTTTTAAACATATTGCTGTTATTTAAGTAAATATACTATATTTTTGCTGTCCAAATTTACAAGAATGAAACAAATTATATACCGATTTATATTTTTTAAATTAATGGGTTGGAAAGTGAAAGGCACTTTTGACACCAATATCAAAAAATGCATAATGATTGTCGTTCCGCATACAAGCTGGTACGATTTTTTCATTGGTGTGTTTTTTAGAGGAACGTATCCTGTTGAGATTAATTTTTTAGCTAAAAAAGAATTATTTAAATTTCCACTTGGTCCTTATTTAAAATGGATGGGAGGCATTGCGTTAGATAGAAGTAAAACAGAGAATAAAGTAGATGCTATCGCTAAAATATTTGAAACAAAAGATGTTTTAAGACTTTCTTTATCTCCAGAAGGAACTAGAAAAAAAGTAACACAATGGAAATCAGGTTACTATTATATTGCTCAAAAAGCAAATCTTCCAATTATTCCTATTGGTTTTGATTATGCGAACAAACAAGTAATTGTTTTTGAACCTTTTACTGTTACAAATGATTTTGAAAAAGATTCTAAATATTTAGAAAGTTTATTTAAAAATGTAAAAGGTAAGGTCGCTGAAAACAGTTTTTCATAAAATAAAATCATTTTTTTATACTTGTAAGCCCTCTATTTTATTAAGATTTCAACAAGTAATTAAAAAAAATAAACTTTTCTAAAACCAAACTATAAAGTTTTACGTACATACATTTATAACTTAAAAAAACTATAAATTATGAAACGCATTATTTTATCAATTTCCGCTTTAGCCTTTTTATTGACTTCTTGTTCAGACGACGAAGGAACACCAATGACGGCTATGACCAATCCTGAATTAAAATTAGTTACAACAAGTAACACGACAGGAAAAGTGTCTTATGTAGACTTAATTAAAACTCCAACAACAACAAAAACTTTAACAGTAAATGGTTTAGACGCAGATGGCGCTTATTTTAATAGCGAAACTGACGAACTAATGTTAGCATCAAGAACAAACAATACTTTACAATTATACAAAGGTTTAAATAATTCGGTAGTAAATAACACAGATGCTTTATTATTACAAGCATCAACAGGCAACACTGATTTTAACAATCCTAGAGAAATTGCCGTTTCTGGTGATAAAGTTATTGTAACACAAGATCAAAATACAGCAAATGGAAATACAAATAAATTAATTGTATATCAAAAAACAAGCACTGGATTTACATTATTAAATTCATACACTGTAAACTTTAAAACATGGGGAATTCACATTGAAGGAACAACTTTATATGCTGTGGCTGATTTAGCAAGTGATTTAGTTGTTTTTGAAAACTTTTTCTCTAATCCAAACGGAAATATTACACCAACAAAAAGAGTTACAATTGAAGGTTTAGTTCGTACACACGGAATTACTTTTTCAGCAGCAGATAACAGAATGATTTTAACTGATGTTGGAAGTGCCGCTTCAGCAACAGATGGTGGAATTATCGTAATTAACGATTTTACTTCAAAAATTGCAGCAACAACAAACTTGGGAACAATTGCTATGACCAATCAAGTTAGAATTTACGGACCAAATTCTACTTTAGGAAATCCAGTAGATGTAGCGTATGATAGCGTTACAGATTACATTTATATTGCGGAGCGTTTGAATGCTGGAGGAACAGTATTGACTTTTGCTATTCCATCAACATCAAGCGATGCAAGACCATTAAGTACAAGAACTGAAGCGGGAGTTTCATCTGTGTATTTAATAAGAAAATAATAGTTTTAGTTTTTTTTTGAAAATCCCAGCTTGATTTATTTCAGGTTGGGATTTTTTTGTACATACGTTTTAAAGGTTCCGTCTTTATAAAAAACTACAATTTGCTCAATATCAGAATTACTAATTAAAGTATTTATAGGAGTATTGAAAACTTCCGTATTTGAAAAATTTTTAGAACTATTTTCAAATACAGGATTTTTTTCATTTTCAGTTAATGGAATAGTAGTAGAGAATAAATCTGGGGATTTTATTTCTTCTTCATTTTCGTTTTTTTGAATTGGAGTAGCGTTGAAATTTTCAGAATTTGAGTTTTCTCCTTTCGGGAAATTTCCTTTTCCATTCAATAACCATAATAATTCCACTTCAGGAAAGCTTTCTATTACTTTTAAAATAAAATCTAAACTCGGTTTATTTCTACCAGACAGTAGGTGAGAAATACTCGAACGCTGAACGTTAATTTTATCCGCAAATGAAGAAGCCGACAAACCATAATAGTCAAAAATAGTTTCTAATCGTTTTACAAAATCGTCAGTATTTATCATGGTAATTTAAATTGTAAATTATGTTTACAAATGTAATAAATAAAACCATACAAACGTAAATTACAATTGTAAATCTACTAAAAATTAAGTTATTTAAATAAAGTTTTAAATTAATTAAGTAATTCTATGTTGTTGATAATTAGAATTTTAAACATAAATAATTAAACCTAATTACATTTGTTAATTACACCTAAGAGTTAGTGTTTACAATTGTTTACTATCAATTCATTTAGTTAGTTTACAAATGTAAAATTAAATATATTTACATTTGTAACATGAAAGATAATTTACAATTAGCAACTGAATTTTTATACAGTAATATATTAGGTAGATATGTTACTATGAATCATATTAATCCTTTCTTAGAGACTTTACATTCTGGATTTAAAATTTCTACTGTTGGATTTTCTGTAGAAAAGAATCCTATAAAAGCGATTCAATTTGGTGAAGGAAAAACTAAAATTTTGGTTTGGTCACAAATGCATGGAAACGAATC
>JAULXA010000375.1:0-3936 GCA_032118875.1 Flavobacterium sp. | reverse complement strand
TTATAATGTGGGATTTTTATGTAAACGCGATGGAACAAATGAAATGTATCGCAAAATTCACATCACTCCAAATGAAATTTTCCATTGGGGAATTACTGGCGGTGATACCATTCAAACCTTTGATACAGATTGTGGAAAAATTGGAATTGTAATCTGTTATGATGTAGAATTTCCAGAACTTTCCCGTTTGATGGCAGATGAAGGTATGAATATTTTATTTGTTCCATTTTTAACGGATACACAAAATGGTTATACCAGAGTAAGACATTGCGCACAAGCTCGCGCCATTGAAAACGAATGTTATGTAGCCATTGCTGGTTGTGTTGGAAACTTACCAAAGGTTAATAATATGGACATTCAGTTTGCGCAAGCGGCAGTTTTCACACCATCTGACTTTGCTTTTCCGAGTAATGGAATTAAGGCAGAAGCCACTCCAAATACCGAAATGACCTTAATTGTGGATGTCGATATCGATTTATTAAAAGAATTACACGTTCATGGAAGTGTAAACACCATGAAAGACAGAAGAACCGATTTGTACCAACTTAAAAAACTAAAATAAATGAAAACACTCTTTTTATTTTTAACCTTTTCGACTTTAGTATTTTCGCAAAATACGTTGCAATATAATGACGAAAAAGGTTCGCCAAACGCGACTTTAGAAGACGTGAAATGGCTCGCTGGAAATTGGAAAGGCACTTCTCCATTTGGAGTTTGTCAAGAAAATTGGGACGTACCAAGTGGAAAAACAATGATGTTTTGTTTTAAAATGATCAACGATAACAAAGTTGTTTTTTACGAATTTGGTCATATTATCGAAAAGGACAAATCTATCATAATGCAAATCAGACATTTTAGTGGCGATTTGAAACCTTGGGAAGAAAATACTCCAGAAACATTTAAATTAATAAAAATTGAGAATAACCGATTTTATTTTGACGGTTTAACCTATGAAAAAATTGGCGATAACTTAATGAATGTATATGTGTATTTAGAAGAAAGCAAAGAAGAAATAACGTTTAGTTTTACCAAATAATATGACTTTAGAAGACTTAAAATTTCCAATAGGGCCATTTAAAATGCCAGAAAATGTAACGTCTGAGATTTTAAATAATTGGATTGCCGAAATTCAACAATTACCAAATGAATTGATAAATGTGGTTCAAAATTTATCTAAAAAAGAACTAAAACTTATTTACAGACCAAACGGTTGGAACATCAAGCAAGTTGTTCATCATTTAGCGGATAGTCATGCTAATGCTTTGATTCGTTATAAGTTGACTTTAACAGAAGAAAATCCAACCATAAAACCATATGCAGAAGATTTGTGGGCGGAATTAGTGGACAGTTTGGACGATGACATTTCTTATTCTTTATTACTCTTAAAAGGATTGCATCACAAATGGCATTTATTATTAGTGAGTATGGATGAAAACCACTGGGAACGAACGTATTTCCATCCGCAATCAAAAAAAACTGTGGCGCTGAAAGAAATGATTGGTTTGTATGCTTGGCACGGCAAACATCATGTAGCGCACATAAAACAAGCATTAGAAAATAAAGGAGAATTTGAATTATGAAAAACTGCTTAGAATGTGGCGATAAAATTGTAGGTCGAGAAGACAAAAAGTTTTGCAGCGACGGTTGTAGAAATGCCTACAACAATAAAATGAATAAAGACCACACCAATTTAATGCGCAATATTAACAACAAATTGCGTAAAAACTATAGAATTTTAACCGAATTAAACCCAGAAGGCAAAACCAAAACCACTAAAAACAAACTAATTAGCAAAGGTTTCGATTTCGATTTAATAACTTCTGTGTACACCACAAAAACGGGAAATATTTATTATTTCGTGTACGATCAAGGGTATATGGCAGTGGAAAATGAAGGTTATGTTTTGGTTAAAAAAGAAATGTAAATGAAAATAAGTATTTTAGGTTGCGGTTGGTTAGGATTTCCTTTGGCCCAAAAATTAATTGAAACAGGTTACGAAGTTAAAGGCTCCACGACTTCTGAAAGTAAATTAGACGTTTTACAATCTTATAAAATTGAACCGTTTTTAATTCGTTTAGAAGAAAATCAAGTTGTTGGAACTATATCCGAATTTTTAAGCGATTCTGAAATTCTAATTATCGATATTCCGCCAGGATTGAGAAAAATTACAGAAACCACTTCTGAAAAAACATTTGTAAATAAAATAAAAACTTTACTTCCATTTATTGAAAGTTCAACTATTGAAAAAGTAATTTTTATTAGTTCGACTTCTGTTTATGGTGAATCCGATTTGATTCCAATCCTAACTGAAGAAAGTGTTTTATTTCCTGATACAGAAAGCGGCAAACAATTAGCAGAAGTAGAAAATATTTTGCGAAATAATTCTAATTTTCAAACCACAATAATCCGTTTTGGTGGCTTAATTGGCGAAAACAGAAACATAGTAAAAATGTTAACCGGAAAAACCAATGTTGCCAATCCAGAAGCGCCGATAAATTTAATTCATCAAGAAGATTGTATTGGAATTATTAGCGAAATACTGAAACAAAATTGTTGGCAAGAAACTTTCAATGCGGTAGCACCCAATCATCCGACAAGGAAAAACTATTATACCGAAAAAGCAAAGCAATTAGATTTGATTGCTCCATTATTTACAGAAAATGAAACTAATATTGGAAAAATGGTTTCCAGTGAAAAATTGGAGAGTATTTTGGGGTATAAGTTTAGGAATTTGGATTTGGAGTAAATCGTTTTTATAAAATACGTTTTCAAAGATAAATTATCAATTAAAAAAATAACCATTTGGATATTTTTTTAAAAAAAGCTCATATTTATGAGTAATTGAATGTTTCCTGTAAATATATAATACTTTTGAATTAGCTTTTTTTATTACCATATCCCCTTCGAAAATCAATTCATTCTTTGTGAAAATATAATTTGTAAATAAATATTTGGTCTTTTTTTTATCATAAAAAATCAAATGTTGCTTAGAGCTTGATTCAATTTTAGTAATAACAAAATTATATTCTGATTTATACTCTTCTTTAGATTTGAAGAAAATTAATGTAATTGATATTATAATAAATAATATAAAAACTGCAATTAAATATACTCCTTTATTTTTCATTTTATTTATTTTAATATCATTTCATCATACGTCAAAATAGTATCATAACCTTTCGATGTAAAATAGTGTGTTGGATTTTCTTTAGAAAGAACCATTACGAAATCGCCACCCCAAGCACCTAAACTTTTTATCGTGCCTTTGAAATCGTGGAATAAGCGTTCTTTTACGGTTTCCATTTCTAAAATATTGCTTAAAATAATTTCGTGATGATCTAACAAACCGGTTGTAGTTTCAAAATTTGTAGAAAGCACCATTCGGTTGGTAATTTCAGAAATCGTAGCGGTTTTTTTAGTTAGAAATTGTTGCTTATTCATGTAATTCTGAATCGCATGACGACTATTTTGCTTCTTATTTAAATAGACAAAATAAATATTTTCCGTATAATTCGGAGTGAAATCGACCACCTCAACAACTGGTTGTTCTTCCGCATCCAACTGATAAGTAATTGCCGAATTGTGTTGCGCACAAGCAATATCGTAACCACTTCCGCCAAAACTTTTTCGTAACAATTCAAACGCATCAATTTGTAACCATTGTGCAATATTATTGATTAAAGTGGAAGACGTTCCTAATCCCCAATTTCTTGGAAAGGTTAATTCCGTTTCAATTTTAAAACCTGTTTCCGAAGCTAAAAAACCAGGATTTTGAAGATTCGCTTGATGTAAAATTTCGACCAAAGTGTGTTTTATAGCATGTTCTTCTTCGAAGTCTTTTCGTAAAACAATGTCTTCAAATGAAAGTTCAGTTTCAAACCAAATACTTTTATCTGTGTCAAAACTGGTCCAAATTATTTTTTTTTCTACCAATGA
>JAULXA010000374.1:0-6372 GCA_032118875.1 Flavobacterium sp. | reverse complement strand
TTTTAGAATTCCATCATTATTTTCAGTTACAATTCCAACGTGACTTACGCCGCCGCCACTTGTGTTAAAGAAAATTAAGTCGCCAGCTTTGGCTTCACTTTTTAAGATGCGTTTACCAGTTCTTGCCATTTCGTGAGAACTTCTTGGCAACTCAATGTCAAACTGACTCATCGTATAATTTACAAAACCAGAACAATCAAAACCTGCTGGCGTTCTTCCGCCACCACGATAAGGTGAACCTAAATTTTCAGCAGCAACATTTAAAATTTGCTCTTTAATATAATCGGAAACTTCAAAAGTGGGTGTGAAATCTTGTGGTGTTTCTTCTTCAACCACCACTCTAATTTTTGCTTTTTCTATACTATCATTAAAAGCAATTTTTTTAGCTTTTTCAATTGCTTTTAGCTCTTTTTTCGATGGTTTTGGAGGCTTATTTAATTCTGGTTTTTCTGTAAAAGAATACGCTCCAATTTTTACAGCATCATTTTTAGAAGTAATGATTGACGGTCTTTGCGTTGATTTACAACTATATAAAAAAATAGTTAGTAAGAATATGTATATAGGATTTTTCAATTTTTTCATGTTTTAATGGCTGCGAATTTACAAAATTATTTTTTTATGGCGTGTATAATCAATTCGGCGGTTTTATCACTGGCGCCTTTTCCTCCTAATTTTTGTTCTAAAATTTCGTATTCTGATAAAATTTCTTGTCTTTGATTTCCAGAAATTATTTTGTTTAATTCTGATTCTAAGTTTTTTGTATTTAGTTCTTTTTGAATTAATTCTTTCACCACTTCTTTGTCCATAATTAAATTGACCAAAGAAATAAATTTAAGTGTAATGATGCGTTTAGCAATTTCATAAGAAATTCTATTGGCTTTATAGCATACAATTTGTGGTACTTTGAACAAAGCGGTTTCTAAAGTCGCTGTTCCTGAAGTGACTAAAGCCGCATGAGAAACACTTAGTAAATCATAAGTTTTATTACTGACGAATTTCACATTTTCCGTAGTTAAAAATTGCTTGTAAAAAGTATAATCTTGACTTGGAGCTCCTGCAATGACGAATTGATATTCCGAAAATTTATCTACAACTGACAACATTATAGAAAGCATTTTTTCAATTTCTTGTTTTCTACTTCCTGGCAATAAAGCGATAATTGGTTTATCGGATAAATTATTTTCAGATGTGAATTTTTCAAACGTAGTTTTTTCTCTGTTCGAAATGGCATCGATTAAAGGATGTCCTACAAATTCAACAGGAAAATTATGTTTTTTCTCGTAAAAATCTTTTTCGAAAGGCAAAATCACATACATTTTATCTACATCGCGTTTGATTTCTTTGATACGATTTTCTTTCCAAGCCCAAATTTGAGGCGAAATATAATATTGATTTGGAATGCCTAATTTCTTAGCCCATTTCGCAATTCGCATATTAAATCCGGGATAATCGATGTAAATTATAGTGTCTGGTTGAAACTGAAGTATGTCTTTTTTACAAACAGAAATATTACTTAAAATGGTTCGCAAATTCATAATCACTTCTGCAAAACCCATAAAAGCTAATTCGCGGTAATGTTTCACTAAAGTTCCGCCTACATTTTGCATTAAATCTCCACCCCAAAAACGAATTTCGGCAGTTGGATCTTTCGCTAAAATGGACTTCATTAAGTTGGAACCGTGTAAATCGCCAGAAGCTTCGCCAGCTATGATGTAATATTTCATTTTTTTTAATGCAAATTTATTTTGGCTAAGATAAAGATTTCTATTCTTTCGTGAAATTAAATTTCGCCCCACCTTGTTTTAAAACGAAAGTGGAATTGGATTTAAACTCAATTTCAATTCCAGCTTGTGCGAAAACAAAAACATCTTCACTAGAATAAGTTAGTGGAAAAATGGGTTGTCCCGTTGCTTGAGCTACTAAATTTCCATCTTTTTCAAAAATATTAATTTTAAGTGGAATGTCTTTTGAAGCAAAACTTCCTGAATATTTTTTAATTAACTCAGCATCTAACTTCGCAAAATTTGGAAACGGATAAGGCAATTTGTAGAAAATGCTTAAAATTCCAATCATAATGTCGTTTTGACTATAATTTTCTCCATTTATGATCAACGAAATCGAAACATCATCTTTTTCATAATAACCCATTGACGATTCGAAACCTTCTATTTTTCCGTTGTGTCCAAAAAACTTTCTTTCGCCAAAAGGAAAACGAATTAAAGCCATTCCGTATGTGTCTTTAAGTGTTTTCATTAATTCTACTGACGGTAAAGTCATTAAACTTCCTTTAAAAAGTTCACGAATAAATTTGGTTAAATCTTCTGGAGTTGAAATAATTCCACCTGATGAAAAGGCAATATCGTTATTCCATTCTTCCACTTTATCCCAATATTCTCCTTTAAATGTATAAGAATAACTTTCTCTTTTCGAAACATCCGTTTTTTCGGTAGTGTAATACGTATTCTTTAAACCTAATTTATCAGAAATTCTAATTTTTAAATTTTCAGCATAGGTTTTTTTTGTTACTTTTTCAATAATTAATCCTAACACAAAGTAGTTAGAATTACTGTTTTCATGTTTAGTATCAGGTTCGAATGAAGAAGTAAAATTTTCAATTTTCTTTAAAATTAACTCTTTCATATTCGGTTTACCCAAAACATCGGTTAACGTCGCATCTACATTAGCATAATCTTTAATTCCAGTTCGTTGGTATAATAAATGTTCGATAGTAATTTTATCAGCATTCTCAATTTTTGGGAAAAATCGACTCAATTTCGTAGTTAACAAAATCTTTTTTTCTTCCACCAATTGCATAATCATAGTTGCGGTGAACGTTTTTGATATAGAACCAATTTTGTATTTTGTTCCTTTATTTGCTCTTACGCCTTTTGTGGTTTCTAAATAGCCATAAGCTTCACTAAAAACTACCTCATCACCTTGTCTAATACAAAGTGACCCCATAAACTTGTCGTTTTCGTTTAAATAATTTAATAAACTATCAATACGATTAAATCTGATTTCTTGAGCAAAAGTCGCTACTGAAAGAAATAAAAATAAAATGGAAAGTTGTTTTTTCATGTCTTTATATATTTTATAATTGGTGTGTTTTTTATATAAAATGTTACTATACTATTTGATTTGATTTTGAAACATTTCAAATCTATAACGAAATTAACAAAATAGAATGGCATACAAAAACCAAAATTTTCTCGTTTATACAAATATCAGTACTTTTACCCTATGTATAAACAGCTATTTCTTTTTTTATTTTTGTGCGTTTTTTCTGTTGGCTATGGTCAAGAGAAAAACAACGCTTACAAAACTAGAAAATTGGCTTATACAAAATCGGAAATTCAAATTGATACTTTAGCGTTAAATCCGAATTCGTTTAAAATCTACGATATTAATAATCAAGAAATTGACACTTCTTTTTATTCCTTCAATTATCAATCCAAAAAGCTACTTTTTAAAAAAGAATTTAAAGATTCGGTAAAAGTGACCTATTACCAATTGCCGAATTTCTTAACTAAAACCTATACCATTTACGACGAGAAAAAAATTGTCCCGAATGAAAATGGACGATTATTAACGTTTACCGAAAACAATAAAAAGCCAATTTCTGTATTTAATGGATTGCAAACGAACGGAAGTATTTCTCGTGGTGTCACCATTGGAAACAATCAAAATACGGTTTTAAATTCGAATTTAGATTTACAAATTTCTGGAAAGATATCTGATAATGTAACTTTAAAAGCGTCCATTCAAGACAGTAATATTCCGTTACAAGAAGGCGGTTATTCTCAAAAATTGGATGAATTTGATCAAATATTTATTGAACTTTCTTCTAAAAACTGGAACGTTCGTGCAGGCGATTTATTTTTAGAAAACAGAAAAACTTCTTTTTTAAATTTTAATAAGAAAGTGCAAGGTTTGTCGTCACATTTTAATTGGGGAAATACCAATAAAAACGATTTGTTTTTTGCAGCATCTTTGGTTCGTGGACAATATGCAAAAAGCAATTTTACGGGGCAAGAAGGCAATCAAGGTCCGTATAAATTACGAGGCAATAGTGGCGAATTGTATGTATTAATTATTTCAGGTTCAGAACGTGTTTATGTGAATGGAATTTTGAAAGAACGCGGAGAGAACAAAGATTATATTATTGATTATAATGCTGGAGAAATTATTTTCAACGCGACTTTCCCGATTACATCCGAAATGCGAATTGTAATGGAATATCAATATTCGGATAGAAATTTTACACGTTTTTTAAGTTATGGTGGTTTCAATCACGAAAGCGACAAATTCAGTATTGGCGCTTATGTCTATTCTGAAAATGATGTAAAAAATCAGCCTTTACAACAAAGTTTATCGGAAGAACAAGTCCAAATTTTACAAAATGCAGGTGATGATGTGACTTTAATGAATGCGCCTTCTGCTTATGAAGATTCGTATTCTGAAAATAAAATTTTGTATAAAAAAACATTAATTGGTTTGACTGAAATTTTTGAATTTTCTACAGATGAAACCGAAACTTTATATCAAGTTAAGTTTACTTTTTTAGGAAATAATTTAGGAAATTACATTTTGGCAAGCAACAACACAATTGGAAGGATTTACGAATACATTGCTCCAATTGCTGGAATTCCACAAGGAAATTATGAACCGATTGTGAAATTAGTTGCGCCAACAAAAATTCAAATTGCTACGATTGTTAGTAAATATTCACCATCAGATAAAACAGAAATTGAAACAGAAATTGCGATTTCTAATAACGATAAAAACTTGTTTTCTGGTTTAGATGATGCCAACAATCAAGGAATTGCTTCTAGATTAAATATCAAACAACAGCTATTTTCAAAAGGAATAAATGTACAGTCTTTTGCGAACATCAATTACATTCAAGAAAATTTCAAACCCATTGAACGATTATATAATATCGAATTCAATCGCGATTGGAACATTACGAATCCGTTAGGAAATCAAGTTTTGATTGTGGGTGGATTTCAATTTAATTCGGTTCAAAAAGATTCCGTAAAATGGCAAACTATCGGAAAATATCAATTTGAAAAGTTGGATTATTCTACTAATTTTTCTGGAAACAAACATATTTTTCAAGCTGTAGCGAAGAACAAATCTTTAGTTTTTCAAACCCAAACGAGTGTAATGAATAGTCAAAGTGATTTGAGTAAATCGGACTTTTTTAGAAACCAGAATGTGGCGAAATATCATTTTAAGAAAAACTATATTGGTGGAAGTTTTAGAGCCGAAAACAGCAAAGAATTTCTAAAACAAACCCAAACATTAAGTAATTTTAGTCAGCGCTTTACCGAATTTGGAAATTTCATAGGCCGAGGCGATTCTACGAAAGTTTTTACAGAAATTGGGTATTTGGTCCGACAAAATGATAGTCTTCAAAACACTGTTTTACAACGCGTAAACACATCATTTTCGACGTATTTGAAATCGCAATTGATTAAAAATGACAGAAGAAATTTAGGTATTTTTATCAATTATAGAACGTTGAAATTTGCCGACAATCGCGCTACAGAACCTTCCATAAATTCGAGATTAAATTATTCGGATTCGTTTTTTAATCAGTTGATTCAAACCACTACTTTTTATGAAAATAATTCAGGAAGCATTGCCCAACAGGAATTTACTTATTTAGAAGTGGATCCAGGACGAGGTGTTTATATGTGGAACGATTACAACAATAACAACATCCAGGAATTGCAGGAATTTGAAATTGCTACCTTTTCCGATTTAGCAAAATATGTAAAAGTCTTTTTACCGAATCAGACTTTTATTCGAACCTATCAGAATAAGTTGAGTCAGACTTTAACTTTTAACGGAAATGCGTGGCAAAACACAACGGGTTTCAAGAAATTAATATCGAAATTTTACAATCAAACTTCCTTAATAATTGATAAAAAAGTGGCGCGTAACTCCAATTCTTTTGATTGGAATCCGTTTTCCAAAAATGAAGATGATTTAATTGGTTTGAACAATAATTTTAGAAACAGTTTGTTTTTTAATAAAGGCAAACAAAGGAATTCGGTGACCTATACCTACAATTCTAGTTCGTTAAAAAGCTTATTAAATTTTGGAAGTCAGGAAAATTATATCAAAAGTCATCAAGTGCAATATGCGCATTTGGTTCAAAAATTTTGGTTGTTTCAAGTGCAAACGAATACGTCTAATTCGGAAAGTATTTCAGATAGTTATGCCAGTCGAAATTTCAATATTGATGGTTTAGAAATTGCTCCGAAAGTGTCTTATATTTTTTCTAAAAATGCGAGTTGGGACGTTTTTTACGAAAACAGCAGCAAAGAAAATACGATTGGAAATTTAGAAAGCTTAAAACAAAAT
>JAULXA010000373.1:0-6033 GCA_032118875.1 Flavobacterium sp. | reverse complement strand
CGAACGGTTTCTAAATATTCTTTTTTCTTTTCAAACGCTTCAACTTCTACACCAATTTCTTCTTTTCTTGATTCGTGTAATCTGTCGAAATACGCATTACAAGTCTTTTTGAATGTTTCCCAAATTTCATCTGATTGTTTTCTTGGCACATGTCCAATTTTTTTCCATTCGTCTTGAATTTGCTTCATAATTGGAGTCGTAGCTTCGAAATCTTCCGTATCTACATTCGCTTTTGCTTTTTCAATTAAAGCTAACTTCAATTCTAAATTCTGGTGTTGTTCGTTTTTAATGTCTTTATAAAACGCGTTTTTTGTCGCATTAAAATTACGAACCGCATTTTTAAAATTACTCCACGTTTCTTCCGTTGCTTCAGCTGGCACACGACCTGCTTTAAAGAAAGCTTCGCGTAACGCTTCTAACTTTACAATCTGATTTTGCCATTCTCCGTGATTATTTACTTTTTCAGCACTTAACGCGTTGACTTGAGCAATAATTTCGTTTTTCTGAGTTAAATTAGCTTGTTCTTTTTCCTTAAATTGAGAAGTTAACGCTTCACGTTTGTCATGTAATAACTTCGTGATTTCGCTAAACTCATGCCAAATTTTCTCTCTATTTTCTTTGTCAACTGGTCCGATTTCTTCTTTCCAAACACGGTGTAACAATTGTAATTCTCTGAAAGATTTCGTTACATCTGGTTGATCAACTAAAAGTTTCGCTTTCGCAATAATTTCTAACTTTTGTTCTAAATTATTTTTAAAATCGGCATCTCTAATTTCTCTATCTAAATGTACAATTTCGTAAAATCTATCGACATGAAAATGGAAATTATTCCACACTAAATTGTATTTGTCTTTCGGGATGGCTCCAGTATTTTTCCAACGTTCTCTAATTTCGTTGAATTTTTTGAACATATCTGAAATGTTAGAATCTGTACTAGCAATTAAGGCTTTTACTTCTTCAATCAGTTGTGTTCTTTCAGCCAAATTGCTTTTTAACTGATTTTCTATATTTTTAAAATTGTTCGATTTTTTAGCACGATACGTATCTAATAAATGATCAAATTTTACTTTTAAAGGCGAGTGGTATTCAAATTCATTTGTAGCCTCATTTTCAGCATAAAAAGCAGTACGTTTTTCCTCAATCATATGATGATAGTGGTTCAAGAATGCTTTTTTTACATCTTCAATTTGATTTTTGTAGAATAGTGCTTTTTCATGACCCACAAGTGTTGCCAATTCATCCACTAATTCTTCTAAAGAAAGACTCTCGTAATCTTTTGCTGCAATTTCTAAATCGGTATGAATAGAACCATCTTCACTAGCTTCCGCTAAATGATTGTCTATTTCATCTTGAGCAGAAACAGGTGTGTTTACGTTTTCATCTTGTGAAACAGGTTCATTTTCAGTCACTTCAGGTTCCTGAATTTCAATTTCATTTGCAACTTCTACCGTTGCGCTTTCTTCCATTGAAGCTGTTTGCTCTTGTCCATCTGCTTGATGCAGGTTATCATTCAATTCTTCTAACATGTTATAATGCTTAAGTTTAGGGTTCGAAGATACCAAAAGAGGCGGAAAATTCAAAGAAATTATCCTAATATATGATTAAATGTTACTTATTCCAGATTAACCACGCTTTTTCAGCTTGAAAAATCAGCATTTCGTGACCATTTTTTGTCACTGCACCTGCTTTTCTAGCTTTCTTTAAAAAAGCTGTTTCTTCAGGATTGTACACTAAATCAAAAGCGATGTGTTTAGGTGTAAATAAGGTATAATCTAATTTTGGTAATTCGGTAATATTTGGGAAAGTTCCCAGTGGAGTAGTGTTAATTATGATTTGATATTCGTTAAAAATAGCGGCATTAATTTCTTTATATCCGAATTCATATTCTGATGGATTTCTAGAAACAAAATCGAACTCAATTTTTAGTTTTTTCAAGGCATAAGCAACAGCTTTACTTGCGCCGCCAGTTCCTAAAATCAATGCTTTTTTATGGTGATTTTTTAATAATGGTTTTAAAGCTTTTTTGAAGCCATAAAAATCGGTATTGTAGCCTTTTAATTTTTTACTTTTCGAAACAGAAATACAATTTACAGCTCCAATTTTCTTCGCATTTTTTGAAATTTTATTTAAAAAAGGAATGATTTCTTCTTTGTATGGAATAGTTACATTCAAGCCGATTAAACCTTTTGTATTTTGAATAATATGGGTTATTTCTTTTATGTTTTGAATGTCGTGATTTTCGTATTCACAATTATGAAAATGATTGTGTAAGAATTTTTCCGTGAAGTATTTTTTTGAAAAAGAGTAACTTATGTTTTTACCGATAAGTCCAAACTTTCGTTGTTTTTTAAGTGATTTCTTCTTCATTTTGGTTACGCTTTAGTAAACTTCGATTTGAAAATTTTAATAAAAATAGGCAAAATTGAGAGTAAAACAATACCTAAAACGACTTTTTCGAAATTATTTTTTACGATATCAAATTGTCCTAAGAAATAGCCCATAAGTGTAATTCCGGCAACCCAAAGTATCGCGCCAAGAATACAATTGATAATATAACTTCTGTATTTCATACTTCCAGCACCAGCAACAAATGGTGCAATTGTTCTTACAATAGGTACAAAACGCGCCATAATAACCGCTTTTCCACCGTTTTTTTCGAAGAAATCTTCTGTTTTTTCAATGTATTCTCTTTTTAGGAAAAGAATTTTCTTTTTCTCTTTGATGAGCTCACCGAATTTATGACCTACAAAATAGTTTAAGTTATCGCCTAAAAGTGCCGCCAAAATTAACAACGGAATGATGATCGCTAAACTCAGTTTTCCTGTAGTAGCTGCAATAACTCCTATGGCAAAAAGCATCGAATCGCCAGGTAAAAGAGGCATGATTACGAAGCCCGTTTCTACAAAAACAACTAAGAATAAAATGAAGTAAATTAAAGTATTGTATTGGTCAATTAATTGCGTAATTACGGTTAAAGGGTCTTTTAAAAAATCTAATAAGAAGTCGATAAATTCCATTGATTGGGCTTAGATATTATGGTTTTTGATAATTTTTTGAACGTTTTCTGATTCCCAAACATGCGGAAATAAATCTTTTAAAATGTAATTTTTATGAAAATCGGTGATTAGTGCCAGATTCAATGCTTCAATGGCATTAAATTCTTCATCAATATTATAGTACAAACCAACCATTCTGTATTGAATTTCTGATTCGTTTGGATATAAATCTTTTGCTTGATTTAAGATTTCAAATGCAGCAGAAACTTCACCTAAAACATATAAAACATCACTCCAGCAAAGGAAATTGTCTAATTCAATATCGCCGTTTTCAAATGCTTTTCTGTAACCTTCTTCGGCTTCTTCAAAGAAATTTAAATACTGATTGATATTCGCATATCTTCTCCAATATAACGAATTTTCACCGTCTATTCCAATCGCTTTATTAATGTAATAAAGTGATTTTTGATAGTTTTTTTGTGCAATGTAAAAATCGGTAATGGCAAGCCAAGCTTTATCTAATAAAGGATCTTCGTGAACGGTTTTTAAATAAAAGTTTAGGGCTTGTTCTTTATTTCCAAGTTTTTCATAGCATTTTCCAATGCGTAAAAAAGCAAATGAAGTTGGATCATCCAATTCAATTGTAATATTATAGCAATCAATGGCTTCTTGGTAGCGTTTTAGTTTTTCTAACGATTTGGCTTTTTCTAAAAAGGCTCCTAAAAAACCTTCGTCAATTAAACAAGCGTAATCGAAAGCCCAAACCGCTTTTTCGTAGTCTTTTAAAGCATAAAATTGTCGACCCAATTGATGCCAAGCCACTTCGCTATATGGATTTTTGTCGATGAAATTTTCTAAATAAACGATTGCCTCTTTGTTTTGATCTAAGAAATCGAAACAATACACCACATTATATAAAGCAGAATAATCTTCTTCATCGTTTTCTAAACATAAAATAAAGTTGTCTTTTGCTAATTCTAAGTTATCCATGAACAAATATTCCATTCCAATCATAGAATAAATATCGGCTTCGTCATCTGTGTAACGAAGTGCGGTTCTTAAATGTTCGATAGCTTTTTCGTGCTGGTCTCTTTTGGAGCAAATATTAGCACGCTGAATAAAAACTTCTTCGTTAGTAGGTTCTAACAAAGCGATTTCATTTAGTATTTTTTCAGCTTGTTCAATTTTGTCGTCGTAGATTAATATTTCTACGTGAACTAGTTTTAAACCTGTAGATTTTGGATGTTGTTCTAAGCCCAATCGTAAAGCTTTTTTGGCTAGATTGATTCTTCCCGTGTCCATATAGTGCAAAACAATGTCTTCGAATTCCTCTGAATCAAAGAAAAAGACCTTGTTGGTTTTTAACATCGATTCAAATTTAGAAAGCGATAAGTTGTTTTCTTCCTCTTCTTCATTATGACTCATATTCATAGCACAACTATTTAAAGTTCATGTAATAAAATTACGTAATTAAATGCTCGCAATTTCCTTGCCAAGTGTATGTTTTGAACAATTTAATTAACATTTTCCACTAGGATAAGTGTAGTTTTTAAATACAGATTTTAAGAAATTTTAAAGCTCCTTTAACCTGATATATTGTAAGTTACGAAAAATAAGTGAATGTTACAGATTCAAAGCTTGAACTTCGTCCATAACGTCTAATAACAGTTGACAACCTTCCTCAATTTCTTGATTAGAAATAGTTAACGGTGGTGTAATTCTGATAGCAGTTCCTTCGAATAATAACCAAAATAAAATTAAACCACGTTTATGACATCGTAAAATAACTTCGTTGGTGATATTCGGACTTTTTGTCATGGCAGCCAGCATTAAACCTTTTCCACGAATTTCTGTAATTAAAGGATGAACCAATAATTTTCTGAATAGTATTTCTTTTTCTAAGGTTTCCGCCATTAAATTGGTTTCGGTAATTTCTTGTAGGGTTGCCAAACAAGCAGCAGCAATAACAGGATGACCACCAAATGTAGTAATATGTCCTAATTTCGGATTATCGTATAATAAATCCATGTGTTCTTCGGAAGCAACAAAAGCACCAACTGGCATTCCGCCGCCCATTCCTTTTCCGATCACTAAAATATCTGGAATGCAATCGTAATTTTCGAATCCGAATAATTTTCCGGTACGACCAAAGCCAGGTTGAATTTCGTCTATAATTAACATCGCACCAACTTCGGTACAACGTGCACGAACTTTCTTTAAAAAATCGTTTTGTGGTTGAATAAAACCTGCGCCACCTTGAATCGATTCTAAAATAATACCAGCTGTTTTTGTAGTAATTTTTTGAATATCTTCTTCGTTATTAAACGTAATGAAATCGACATCTGGAATCAAAGGACGGAACACTTGTTTGCGTTCTTCGAATCCCATTACGCTTAAACTTCCCATTGTATTTCCGTGATAGGCATTATGACAAGAGATGAATTGACTTCTTCCAGTTACTCTTCTTGCTAATTTTAAAGCGCCTTCCGTAGCTTCTGTTCCAGAATTTACCAAATACGTTTTTTTTAACGGATGCGGAAGATGGTGTGCCAATAATTTACAATATTCTGTAGCTGGATTTTGGGCATATTCGCCGTACACCATCACGTGAGAATATTTGTCTAATTGGTCTTTTATCGCATTATTGACACGCTCATTTTGATGTCCTAAACTACAAGCCGAAACGCCCGCTACAAAATCTAAATATTTATTTCCAGAAGTGTCGTAAATATAAGAACCTTTAGCATGAGAAATTTCCATAGCTAATGGGTGAGGAGAGGTTTGTGCTTGATATTTAAAGAAATCTTGTAACATGATTTAGGTTTTTAGGTGAAGGGTGAAAGTTTTTGGATACTACTATTTTTTACTTTTCACTTTTGCCTTTTTATTTGTGTCTTTTTTAGCTTCTTTCTTCCCATAATCCGCAGTTTCTTTCAACACGTCCATGGGTTTTTTTTCTTCTTTGTCTTTCTTTTTTGTTTCAGCTTTTACTTTTTCGTCGATGGCTTTTTCTTCTTCTGGGAAAATATTTTCTAGA
>JAULXA010000372.1:0-2750 GCA_032118875.1 Flavobacterium sp. | reverse complement strand
GTTGCCTATAAAGATTCTATCAAACCCGATTTAAAAGTAATTTTTAATGACGAATTGGGTAATTTAATGCAATTGCAAGCGAAAAATATCAAAACAACCGCCAGAAAATTTCAAAATGTAAAGAATCTTTCCGGAGATCTTTTAGAAGGAACTTACGAAATCAACGAAGGTTCTGAAACCAAGCAAATGCGCTTTTTAACCATTTTTATTTCGGATAGTTATGGTTTACAAACAATAAGAATTACACACGATGCCATAGATAAATTCGCCAAAAACTTTATTGAACGCGTAACCAATAGTCTCGAACAACTAAACCAAGAAGATGATGAACAGTAGTTTTATGCATCCGCACTTTTTATGGTTGTTATTGGTACTTCCAATAGCTTTGTTTTGGCATTATTTTATCAAAAACCAACAAGAAGTCGCTTTAAAAATGAGCACAATTGAAGGTTTGTCAACAAAGAAATCGCTTTTAATTAAGTTACGACCGTTTTTGTATGTTTTAAAATTATTAGCGTTAGGTTTTATTATTATCGCTTTGGCGCGACCAAGAAATACACAAAAATCCAGTTATACGGACAATACAAGTGGAATTGACATCGTAATTGCTACCGATGTTTCGGGAAGTATGTTGGCCACGGATTTCAAACCCAATAGACTAGAAGCGATTAAAGAAGTGGCTTACAACTTTATTCAAAAAAGAACGAATGACAGAATGGGCTTGGTAGTTTACGCTGGGGAAAGTTATACCAGAACACCTGTTACTTCAGACAAAACAATGCTTTTAAATTCACTAAAAGAAGTACAATATAACGGAATGGTGTTGCAAGATGGAACCGCAATTGGTATTGGTTTAGCCACAGCAATTAACCGATTAAAAGACAGTAAAACCAAATCTAAAATTATTATTTTATTGACTGATGGAGTGAATAATGTAGGAAGTTTAGATCCAATATCGGCAGCTGAAATTGCCAAATCTTACGGCATAAAAGTATATACAGTTGGAGTTGGAACAAATGGAATGGCGAATTTTCCTGTAGCCAAAGACGCCAACGGAAATATCGTTTTTCAACCACAAAAGGTAGAAATTGACGAAAAATTAATGCAAGAAATTGCAACAATCACTAACGGAAAATATTTCAGAGCCACGGATAATAAGAAGTTAGAAGCGATTTACGATGAAATTGACAGATTAGAAAAATCTAAAATTACAGAAAACAGATTCATGATGTTTGATGAACAATTTCGACCTTGGTTGTTAATTGGGTTGTTTTTATTGGCTTTGGAAATGATTTTGAGTCGCACCCTATTTAAAAGTTTTATCTAATGTTTGAATTTGAAAATCCATATTATTTTATTTTGCTGTTGCTGATTCCAATTGGATTAGTAGCACAAAATAAGTATGTGCAATGGCAAACAGAAAAACAAGCCGAATTTGGTGACGAAAAAGCGGTTCAAAAACTAATAGTAAACGTTTCAAATAACAAACAGCGATTAAAATTTACACTTCAATTAATGGCGATTTTCTTCATTGTTTTAGCGTTAGTAAATCCGAAATTAGGTTCGAAAGTGGAAACAGTTAATGCAAAAGGTGTGGAAATTGTTTTCGCTATCGATGTATCGAAAAGCATGTTGTGTAAAGATATTGCACCGAATCGATTAGAAAAAACCAAACAAATTGTCACGCAAATTATCAATTCTATTGGAAGTGATAGAATCGGAATTGTTGCCTATGCAGGAAGCGCTTACCCGGTTTTACCGATGACAACTGATTACGAATTGGCTAAAATGTTCACGCAAAGTGTCAATACCGATTTAATTTCATCTCAAGGAACAGCTATTGAAAGTGCGGTGCAAACGAGTGTCGATTTCTTTGATAATCCAACTTCAGGAAAAGCAATTGTGTTGTTTTCAGATGGTGAAGATCATGAAAACGCGAATTTTGATGCGTCGAAATTAACTAAAGAAAAAAATGTAAAAATTATCACAGTCGGAATTGGAACTACAAACGGCGGAAATATCGAATTTGTAGATGAATTTGGGTTTCAACAAGTTAAAAAAGACCAAAATGGACAAGTTGTAATTACGAAATTAAACGACCAAGTTTTACAAAAAATAGCCTCAGAATCTAAAGGAACTTATGTGTACGAAAACCAGATTTCTAAAGCGGTTTCTAGTATAAAAAATGCTTTATCTAACGTAGAACAACAAGAATTTAAAGCGCAACAATTAGCACAAAAGCAATCGCAATTTCAGTGGTTTTTAGGCATTGCCTTTTTATTGTTGTTGATAGATTTCTTTATGGTGAATCAGGATTTCAAAGGTTTTCATGCTAAGAAATGGTTTCTTTCTAAAAGATTTAACTTGGTTTTAGTATTTCTTTTTGTTTCGGCAACTACTTTTGCACAAAAGAAAACGCTGAATTCTTCGCAAAAAGAAAAGCAATTACGAATTGTAAAATCTAAGGAAAAAACGCAAAAACAAAAAGCCGAATACAATTTAGGAAACACCATTTACAAAGGAAAAAAGTATAGTGAGGCAATTACGAATTATAAAAACGCTTCAGAACTTGCTAAAACGGACATTGAAAAACACAAAGCCTTTCACAATTTAGGAAATGCGTACATGCAAGATAAAAATTATAAATCGGCTGTGGAATCATATAAAAATGCATTGAAAGCGAATTTTAAGGATGAAAAAACGAGATATAATCTAGCTTTAGCGAAAAAAATGTTAGAGAAAAATCCGCC
>JAULXA010000371.1:0-9513 GCA_032118875.1 Flavobacterium sp. | reverse complement strand
AACGACGGCCTCTTTGTAATGGAAACATAATTTTTTTATTTACGATTTACGATGTGGGATTTGTGATCTTAGCACACAATCCAATCTATCGGATTTTCTAAAACTTTAATTAACTTTTCTTCTTCGCTTCCCACTTCTGGATGATGGTCATATACCCATTGCACATGTGGTGGTAAGCTCATCAAAATACTTTCGATTCTTCCGTTGGTTTTTAGTCCGAAAAGTGTGCCTTTATCGTGAACCAAATTGAATTCTACATAACGTCCACGGCGAATTTCTTGCCAAGTGCGTTGTTCCGCTGTAAAAGGTAAATCTTTTCTTCTTTCTACAATTGGGACATAGGCTTCTAAGAAAGAATTTCCAACTTCGGTTACAAAATTGAACCAATCTTCCATTTTCATTTCTTCGGTTTCCTTGCAATAATCGAAGAATAAACCGCCTAAACCACGAGCTTCGTTTCTATGAGCGTTCCAAAAATACGCGTCACATTGTTTTTTATATTTGGGATAGAATTCTGGATTATGTTTGTCGCAAGTCGTTTTACAAGTTTGATGAAAATGTTTTCCGTCTTCTTCAAACAAATAATAAGGTGTTAAATCTTGTCCACCACCAAACCAACTGTTGATTACGTTTCCGTTATCATCATACATTTCAAAATAACGCCAATTGGCATGAACGGTTGGCACCATTGGGTTTTTGGGATGGATGACTAAACTCAAACCACAAGCAAAAAAATCAGCTTCACCTACGTTGAACATTTTCTGCATAGCCTCTGGTAATTTACCATGAACCGCTGAAATGTTAACACCACCTTTTTCAAAAACATTTCCGTTTTCAATTACGCGTGTTCTTCCGCCGCCGCCTTCTGGTCGTTCCCAAATGTCTTCACGAAATTTTGCTTTTCCTTCAACCGCTTCTAGTCCAGCAACAATTTGGTCTTGAAGGTTTTGTATGTAAGAGTAAAATTTATTTTTCATTGTACAATTCATATAATTCCATATCTAATGGCGTTTCATTAGTTGGAGTAAATTCATTTTGTAAGGTGCTTTGCCAAACGAAACCGTTATTTTCAGCCACTTTTACACTACCGAAATTGGTTTTATGAGCAATTATTTGAAGTGTTTTCAAACCTAATTCCTCAAAAGCAAAATTTGTCATCTCTTTTACCGCAAATGAAGTCAAACCTTTTCCTTCAAATTCCGAACCAATACAATAAGCAAATTCTCCTTGTTTTTTATCCCAATCGATTTTTTTAATGATAATTAAACCCGCAATTTCTTCCTTGTTTTTATCACGAATAGCTAAAGTGAAATTTGTCCTTTCTTCTATTTCTTTATTCTTAATTGAAATATAGTCTTTCGTTTTTTCTAAAGAACTATTCATTTCCAATGTTACTGGAAAAAATAATTTAAATCGTTCCTTATTATCGTACAAAAACTGATATAACTGATTTGCATCAGTTGGTTTTAATGCATTAATAATAAAATCTTCTAAAAACGCGTCGAATTTATCTTTCATTATTTATTAAATATTCAAATACAAATTGAACTGCGTCTTTTTCAGATTTAAAAAATTCAATATTTGAGCGATTTCCTTTTTCATCAATTGAATACCAAATATATAAACTATCAACATTTTCCAAACCTTCTCCAATATCTGTTAAATATCTGTGATTTGAAGTGAATGTGTTTTTAATGTTATTATTTAACATCCAACTTTCAAGTTCTTTAATTGTATCCATTTCTGAAAATATTTATACCTACAAGGTTTTGGAAACCTTGCAGGAATTAATGCTTACTGACCGTATTCCTTCACCGCTTCCACAAATGCTTTTGCGTGATCTACTGGGATATTTGGTAAAATACCGTGACCTAAGTTGACGATATAGTTGTCTTTTCCGAATTCGTCGATCATTTCATGTACCATTTTTTTGATGGTTGGAATTGGCGATAATAATCTTGATGGATCGAAATTACCTTGTAACGTAATTTTTCCACCTGATAAATAACGGGCGTTTCTTGGAGAACAAGTCCAATCTACTCCTAAAGCCGAAGCTTTTGTTTTTGCCATATCTCCTAATGCAAACCAACATCCTTTTCCGAAAATAATAACTGGAGTTATTTCTGCTAAAGCTTCGGTGATTTGATTGATATATTGAAATGAGAATTCTTGATAATCCACTGGAGAAAGCATTCCACCCCAAGAATCGAAAATTTGAATCGCATTACAACCTGCTTTTACTTTTTCTTTTAAATATAAGATCGTCGTATCTGTAATTTTTTGTAATAAAACATGTGCTGCTACTGGATTCGAAAAACAAAATCCTTTCGCTGTATCGAAACTTTTAGAACCTTTTCCCTCTACGGCGTAACAGAAAATTGTCCATGGTGAACCTGCAAAACCAATTAAAGGCACCTCATCGTTCAACATTTGTTTGGTCAATTTAATCGCATCAAAAACATAACCTAAGGTTTCATTCACATCTGGAACGAAAACTTTTTCCACATCTTGTGAAGTACGAATTGGATTTGGAATAATTGGTCCTAAATTGTCTTTTAATTCTACGTGAATTCCCATCGCACGTGGCACAACCAAAATATCTGAAAATAAAATAGCGGCATCTGGTTTTACAATTCTAATTGGTTGAACTGTAATTTCTGCTGCTAATTCTGGAGTTTCACAACGGGTGAAGAAATCATATTTGTCGCGTAACGCTCTAAATTCTGGTAAATATCTTCCGGCTTGACGCATCATCCAAACTGGTGGACGTTCTACAGATTCGTTATTTAAGGCACGTAGGAATAAATCGTTTTTTATCATTTTATTTGCTTTGGGCTTTAAGCTTTAGGCTTTAAGCAATTATGTATAATATTCTATAACTTGTTCTATAACGTTTTCAACACTTGGTTGGTACGCGGTTTTGATGTTTTTTATTTTAGTTTCAGACAACACATTTCTTAAGACATCTGCAGTTGTATTCCCGATGCAAAACAATTTTTCGTTGGCAAGCGTGTTCTTTTTCAAATAACTGGTTACGGCTGACGGACTGAAAAACAGAATTCCATCAACTTTATCTGAGATTTTATGTGGTGTTAACGTAGTATCGTACACTTTAATTTCATTGTACTTAATTTCGTTTTCCGTTAACATTTCTGGCAAGGTATCTTTACGAAGGTTTCCGCTAAAAAAGGTAAAACTTTCATCTGAATAGACCAATGTAATAATTTCGGCTAAATCTTCTGCATAACCTGTGTAAGCTTCCACTGTAAAACCGTTTTCGTTAAGTAATTCTTTCGTTTTTAAACCCACGCAAAAAACCGTTTTTTGTTTTAATTGGTCAATTGTTGGATGTTGCAAAATACTTAAAACGGCATTTTGACTCGTAAAAATCAAATTTTTGTTCAGGTTTTTGATTTCGAAAGAAGCGTTTTCAGTTTTAATGAAATCGGCTTCCACAACTTGAATAGCTGCATCTAACAATACTTGTTTTTGAATTGTAGAAAGGGTTTTGGTTGAAAGTATTGTGGTTTTATCAGACATTATTTTTTTAGTTTTTCTTTAATTTCAGTCATTACTGCGGTTCCGCCATTGGCTAAAATTTCTTGAGCACAATGGAATCCTAATTTTTTCCATTCGGAAACTTCTACTGTTTTTTGGACTTCTAGTTTTTGTTTTCCATCAATTGAAAATAAGACACCTGTAAAATCAATAACATCTTCTTTCTCATTATAAATGGCAATTGCTCCAATTGGTGCGGTACAACCACCTTCTAACGTTCTTAAAAATTGACGTTCGATATAGGTACAAATTTCTGTTTCAATATGATTTAATTGCGAAACCGCATCAAGAGAAAAGAAATCTTCAGCATTACAAACTACCAACATCGCACCTTGAGCTGGCGCTGGAATCATCCAATCTAATGGAATAAAAGTGGCAGGTTTTACGTTGATGCGTTCTAAACCAGCTTCGGCAAAAATGGCGCCACTCCAATTAGAGTCGGCTACCTTTTGCAAACGTGTATTTACATTTCCGCGAATATCTTCTACAGAATGCGTTGGATATTTGTGCAACCAGCTTGCTTTTCTTCGTAAACTACTGCTGGCAATTATGCTATTTTCTTGCGTTAGGAAATCTAAATTTCCTTTATGAACTAAAATATCTAACGTGGAAGCTCTTTCTAAAACCGCACCTTGAATAATTCCGTTTGGCAATTGCGTAGGTACATCTTTCATAGAATGCACGGCAATATCAATTTTGCCTTGAATCATTGCAATATCTAGTGTTTTCGTAAAAATTCCTGTGATTCCTAATTCGTATAAAGGTTTGTCTAAAACAATATCGCCTTCCGATTTTACGGCAGTGATTTCAGTTTTATAACCCAAATCGTTCAGTTGTTTTTCAACTGTTTTGGCTTGCCAAAGTGCTAATTCGCTATCGCGAGTTCCTATTCGTATTGTTTTTTGCTTCATTTTTATGTTATAAAACCTTAATTTCTTAATGGTTTACATTTTCAATTTGAAAAACCTTGTTAATCCATTCCACACTTTCTTCCACAACGGTATTATCATCTTTTAAATGATTGGCAAAATGGCTGGTTATTTTTTGAATTAATTTTGCGGTAATAATTTCGGCATATTCTTCATTAAAATCGGCGTTTTTCTTTTTCAAGTGATTGATTTCCGATTCTTTAATCGCGTTTAATTTCGCTTTTAAAGCATGAATGGTTGGTGCGTATTTTCTACCTTTAGACCAAGTTAAAAATTCAGTTAGAATTTCTGTAATGATATTTTCGGCAGCAGGAATATGTTGTTTTCTGTTTTCTAAAGTTTCATCCGTCATTTGCGACAAATGATCCATGTGAATTAAAGTTACAAAAGGATTTTGTTTAACGTTTTCGTTGACATTTTTCGGAATAGATAAATCTAAAATCAATAAAGGTTTTTTTAAATTTAAAATATCTAAATCAACGGTTGGATTTTGAGCGCCAGTTGCTACTACAACTACATCCGCTTTTTGTAATTCGATTTGTAAATCCGAATAATCTTTAACAAGAAGATTTAATTTTTTAGCTAATTTTTCTGCTTTATCTTTTGTTCTATTGATCAACGTAATTTGATCGTGTTTCGAATGTTTGACTAGATTTTCACAGGTATTTCTTCCAATTTTTCCTGTTCCGAAAAGCAAGATGTTTTTGTTAGAAATATCTTCTACGTTCTTAAATATATATTGAACCGCAGCAAAAGAAACGGAAGTCGCTCCACTTGAAATTTCGGTTTCGTTTTTAACTTTTTTACTTGCCTGAATTACTGAATTCACCAAACGCTCTAAATACGCATTTACTAAATTTAGTTTTTTACTTTCTACAAAAGCGTTTTTCAATTGGGCAATAATCTCAAAATCGCCTAAAATCTGGCTATCTAAACCAGTTCCAACACGAAACATATGATTTAAAGCTTCTTTTTGTTTGTAAACGTAAGCGTATTTTTGAAATTCTTCAACCGTTCCTAAGCTATTTTCACAAAGCAAATGAATCAATTGAAAAGGATGTTGTGCAAAACCGTAAATTTCGGTTCGGTTACACGTAGAAGTAACCAATAAGCTCTCCACACCATTCGTTTTGGCCTGTTCCAATAAATTGGCTTTGGCTTTGTCGTCTAAACTAAATTTACCTCTAATTTCGGCATCAGCTTTTTTGTAGCTTAAACCGATAGCGTAGAAAGTAGTTTGTTTTGCAGGTGAATGATTGTCCATAAATTGGGTTATCTCTTAAAGATTCACAAAATTATTGTTTCCAAGTTTATAAAAACAACGCTAAAAGTACTTTTTATATCGTAAATAGATTTTTTTGATTAAATTGTACTTATTTTGCTATAAACTAGTAACTTTGTAACAAATACAACCCTACAGAAGCGCTTTGTTTAGAATAATTATAAATAAGAAATACTTGATTTTGCAATTTTAGGACAAATTTAAAATAAAAAAATAACGCTATGAGTTCATTTGAAGAAATTAAAATAGACGATGATTTTACCTTACTTCGTTTTCAAAACGACTCTGAGAACACCGAAACCCTTGAAAAACAAGTGGGTAGTGGTTTAATTCAGTTTCATTTTAATGTAAAAGGGAAAGGAAAATTTATCTTTAATAACAATTCGTATACTTTAGATTTAAATGAAGAAAAAGCCCTTTTATTATACAATCCGCAAAAAGAATTGCCGCTTCATTTAGAAGTTGCTCCGAAAAGTTGGATTATTTCTATTTTAATTTCGATAAAAAAATTTCATACTTTGTTTTCATCTGACACAGAAATGATACCTTTTTTGAGTAAAGACAATTTAGAGAAAAAATATTATACTGAAGAAAGCATTAGCCCGTCTATGGCGATTGTGTTGAATCAGATTTTTCATTACAATCAGAATTCTTCCATTAAAACTTTATATTTAAAAGGAAAAAGCTACGAATTATTGAGTTTGTTTTTCAATACGAATGAAGACCCGAATGCAGAACATTGTCCGTTTTTATCTGACGAAGAAAATGTATTGAAAATTAAAAAAGCCAAAGAAATTATTATCAAAAACATGGCTGAACCACCTGGTTTACAAGAATTAGCTGATGAAGTTGGCATTTCTCTTAAAAAACTAAAAGTGGGTTTTAAAGAAATTTATGGTGATACTGTTTTCAATTTTCTGTTTGATTATAAAATGGAATATGCGCGTAATTTATTAGATTCTGGTTCGTATAATGTTAACGAAGTTGGCTTGCAAATTGGCTACAGCACCTCTAGTCATTTTATCGCAGCCTTTAAGAAAAAATACGGTACTACTCCAAAAAAATATTTATTAGAGAAATAAAAAAAGAGCCTTTTGGGCTCTTTTTTTATTTCATATATGTTTTGCATTTAATTATAGTAATGAGCAATAATTTGAACTTCATCTTGACCGCCACCAATCCACATTTTTACAGCACCTGTTCCTCCAGTATCTCCAACAGCACATTGACCATAAAACATGGGACAATACGTTCCTGGTCCTAATTTAATATAGTCCGTTCCTGTATTGTAACAATATTTATTTACAATATCGTTTGCTGTTCCAGCAACATCATAAGGATGTCCTGAGGCACCAATAGCTGATAAGTTAGAATGAAATTGACCATTTAAACCTAAAGCACCACCTAAAGTAATTGGCACGCCTTCGTAATCAACAGAAACTAGAGCGCCAGAAGGGCCACCACTTCTTAATACCATAAAAGTTTGAACAATACGTGCATGACCATCATCAATTGGATTACCTGATTTTTCAATTAACCAAGATAAAGAATAATTAATTTCAACAATTGCTGGTCTAGTTAAAGTAAAAGTCGAAGAACCAGCTCCAATTACTCTAGGCCAACCTGCACTAGTATATCCAGAACCAGTACCTGTTTGATTAATTACATTAGCAGTTGCTCCTCCAGAAGTTTGTGGATCTTCTAAATAATTAAAAGGATTGAATACAATTTCAATATTATTTGTAGCTGCGCCTAAAACTAAATCGCCCTCAGCATCAACAAATACCCTTGAAGTGTTTCCATTTCCAAGATTGTTAGCGTTATTTGGAAAATTTAACCCATCAACACGAACAGATGATGTAGCGTTAGCTATGTGTAATTCCTCTATTGGATTTGTTGTATTGATTCCAACTTGACCGAATGCAATAAAATTTAATAAAAATATTGCAATTACAAAATATCTTTTCATAATTAATTATAAATTCTAATTTTTAAATAATCCAAATCGCCACCAAAACCAACGCTGGTATACTTATTTGTCCCATCATTTGTTTCTGCATAAAATACCAAAGCATGATTGCCAGCAGGTATATTTGCATAACCTTGACTATTCATATATGGATAACCAACAATACCTTGATTTAGAGAAGCATAAGCCTGCCCTTTATCGCCATATCTTTTGGTCATTTCTGCTGGAGTTAATCCGTCATTATTCAGATCAATATAAAACCAAACGTTAAAAGTTCGTGTACTCAAATCGGCAAAATTAAAAGCTGGAGGTGTATTTAAATTGGTACTCGCTAAATTCACTGTAACTCCATATTTCACCTCTACTAAAGCGTTTTGGGGCGCAGAAAAAGGAACACTAATTAATGGACCAGATGCATTTATAACTGTTGTATCATTATTTAAAACTATTCCGTCAAATGTTGCTCCATCCGGAATGAAATTAGGAACATTGATTAAAAAATTTAATGGTAAATCATCAAAAGTACCAGAACCACTTATACCGTTACTTGGTGGAGTAAGCGTTAATTCTCCATCAGCATCAACAAAAACAGGCGTTAAAGTTGCTCCACCTTTGTTATAAGTTGGATTATTTATTGCATCTAACTTTTCAATTCTTATAGTTGAAGTGGTACCTCCAATATGTAAATCTTTTAGCGGATTAGTAATTCCAATTCCAACTTGAGCGAAACCCAAAGAAGAAATAAATCCTAAAATAAATATAGTTTTTTTCATAATTTGAGTATTAATGTAAACGCATAAAAATTGAATCATTTCCTACAGCAAAATTGATAAGGGTAAGGTCATTTGACAAACCTGTATCACAAGTACCATAAAACCGTAAGGTATGCGTGCCTGCACTAACAGGAATGTAAGTTGTACTACTATTGAACAATAATCCTGATGAACAATTTGGAACTGTAGATGCAGGCGAACTTAAATTATAGTTCATATATGTTTTTGAAGCTTGTCCGTGTCTTCTAGTTAAAGAAGCCCCCTGATTTACAAGAACTGGAGTATCTAAAGTATAAAAAGTTTGAATAGTTCTTGCAGCTAAATCTCTTAACTTAGTTGTTGAATTTTCCATAACTTCAAAACTGATATTATATTTAACTTCTAATATAGCAGGTCTATTTACAGTAAAAGTATATGGCAAAATAATTGTACTTCTGTAACCGTTATTTGGTAACGTTGCAGCGACAGGAACAATTAAACTTGTTGCGGCAGAAGGTGTAGTTGCAGTTATGGCATCAGAACCATCACTGTTTTGGAAAGTGGCAATGGATAAAGTTAAATCGCCATTAGCATCTACATATAAAGGATACGTTTTTGGAGCACCTCCATTAAACGAATTATTAGGCGAATTTAATCCTTCTACCCTAATTGTTCCTGTTGAAGAACCTAAATGTAACGCTTGTTGCGGTGTTGTTTCGTTAATTCCTACATTCTGTCCTTGAGAACATAAAAATACGAAAAACAAAATAACAGAGTATTTTTTTTTCATAGTCGGGGGGTGTGTGTTAATTTTTTGAACTGATAACTATTTCGTAAAAAAACAATTTTATTTTGAATAATTTTAATATTTAACATTTTTATTTTTGTATTCTTAATAAAAATCGATATAAAACAAATTTTATCGATATAAAACAAAAAAAACATTTAAAAGAATTAAATGTTTTTTTTACATCTTAAAAATAACTAAACTTTCAATTAAAATAATAAGCAACAATTTGTACT
>JAULXA010000370.1:0-7055 GCA_032118875.1 Flavobacterium sp. | reverse complement strand
TGGGAATGTTGTGTATATTTTTTATTCCGGGAATAGAAACCAACTATTGGTTACTAGGGATAACATTGGTGATTACAATCATTTTAAGTATTCTCGATTATTTTATTCCTGCCAAAGGAACAAAGATGTTTGGCGGAACCAGTTACGGCATTTGGGGAACCAATATTGGCTTAGTGGTTGGAATCTTTTTACCCATTCCTTTCGCTTTTTTAATCTGTCCGTTTTTAGGTGCTTTTATTGGCGAACTCATCTATAACTCTCAAGACAAAAAACGAGCATTAAACGCAGCCTTTGGTTCTTTCATTGGCTTTTTAGCAGGAACTTTTATGAAAGTGTTTTATGGTTTGGTTTTATTAGGGATTTTTGTTTGGATAGCTTTTAAAAACTATGAAATTTGGATATAAAAAAATCCCGAATGAATCGGGATTTTTTAGTTTCTTATTTCTTGATAATTTTATGGATACTTTTTTGATTGTTTTCTGAAACAACCTCAAGTAAGTATAAACCTGGACTATAATTCGTCATGTCAATTTCTGTAACAGAAACAGCTATTTTCTTATTTAAAAGTAGTTTTCCTAATACATCATATACATTCACTTCTGAAATTGTAGCACTTAATTTTGATTGAATATTTAAAATTGAAGATGTTGGATTTGGATACACTGCAAATTCATCCGTTAAAAATGATTCAGATTCTAAAACTGCTACAAATTCTGTTTGAAACATATTCGTAACAATAGCAGGATTGAAATCAAAATAAATAGAAGCTGTATTTGGAATAATATCACCAACTGTATAACCTGCCTTTGGTTTTATTTTAAAAGTAACATACCCTTTTCCTGTCGTTGTATTTGCTACAGAAACGGGCAACATAATATTATCAAACTTCCAAGTTAGATTATTCCCAATTCTATCTAAAACGTAAGGATGACTTGCACTTTCTATTTTGATAGTATTTTCATCTAACATTGCGTTTAAAACATCGTTTACACGAACATTTATAGCGCTTGCATTTCCAGTGTTTTCAAAACGAATGGTATAATACAAATAATCATTTGAAGAAAAACTAGAATGTAAAATTTCTGGTCCGTGTGCTTCTGTTTTATCATTTGGATCATAAGCATTTATAATCATTTGACTTGTAGAATTTGAATTGTTTTCTGGAGAAACGTCTCCTGTCAAAGGAGCAATCGTAGCAGTACTAACTAAAAACTGACCTGCGCTAACAGCTGGTATTGTTGGCACTAACATAGTAACATCAATTGTTCTGTATTCAAATGGTTGTAAATTTGTAAAATCATAAGTAAAACCAGTTGCGTTATTTACTACTCCAACTTGAGAAACTGTACCTATTGCTACAGCTGCATCTTTTGTAAATGTAACCGTTCCGTTTGCCACAACTTGATTTCCTAAATTTCCGTATACAATTTTATTAATATAGTTAAAACCAGGTCTTGGATTATTTATAGGAACAACTACAACACCTAAGTCGTTATAATTTTGAACAATAGTTACTGGGAAACTATACTGTGCCAATACTCCATTTGTAACTGATAAGTTATTGATAGCTGAAGGATTCACATTGTATAAAGAAGCATATATTGGATTTACAGTAAAACTAACATCATAACTGTTTGAAATAGTATTATCATAAATAGTAAACTTTCCTGTTGGTACCGTAATATTATGAACTATTCCATCATTGTTTTTTTCATAATGAAAATCGCCTAATGGGAAATTTACTTCACCAGTATCTTTAGTTCCATTATTATTTGAATCTAAAAAAGCAGTAAATTCCATACCTGAACAATCAATTGTTCCTGTAGAAGTTGGCAACATATCTATTTTTATATATCCTGGAGCACCAAAAAAATTGGTAACCATTAGTAAATAATATTGACCTGCAACAGCATTAGCAATAACTGGATATTCAGTAGAATCAATAGAATAACTACAACTTACTACATTCCCATTATTCACTATTCCACAATTACCAGTTGCAGATGAAAAAGGTCCATAAACAATATAATCTACATCTGCGTTATCATATAATGGTGCATTATTTCCTTGATTTATTTTTAAATTAATTGAACCAGAAGTACTAACTGGAATAGTAAACCAAGTAGCGTTTGGAGCTGAACCTAAACAACCAGCTTGACCAGCACTTGGAATATTTATTGTATTTAAAAAAGGTATTCCTAAATTTCCACATAATGAATTAGCATTTGCACAATTTGAAGCTAAATTACAATTTCCTTGAGGAATTAAGTTTATAGAATAAATAGCATCACAACCAACGGCAACATCTTCTCTAACAAAAATTGTTGTGTTTTGAGAAATTACATTAACTGAATAATTTGTAGTGTTTACTATTGGTGAAAATTGATTTTGTGCATTTGCTAATGAAGTATAATAAGTTAATTGATTTGTAGATGCAACTTGTGCCTGAATTGAAGTTAAATCAAAAACAACTATTCCATCATTGTTATTATCACATTGAGTGACAGGAGTTAAACTACCTGCATTTATAAAATCCTGTGCAGAAATAGTAAAAGTACTTATTTGTACCATTTGTCCGTTTAAATCTTCCGCTCTAGAGAAAATAGTGTAAACACCTTGGTTAACACAATGATTTGAACTTAATGAATTTATCTCAGCAAGAGCATCTGTTTGAGTAAGGTAATAAGTTATAATATAATTGGATGGATTTTGTCCATTTAAAATATTGACATTATTGGAATACAAATCAAAACAAGCATTTCCTGTTTGATCAACGCAAGAAATTAAATTTTGTGGCTGTCCTAATTGCAAAGGACATAAAGTTGTATTAAAGAAGTAAGAATTTGAAGGCGCACTTACAATTGCCGAACAAACTGCTGAGACTTGAACTTGAATAACACTATTACATGGCAACCCCGTTAACATATGTGAATTAGTAGCTGCTGAGTTAGTTGAAAAAAACATACCATTAGCATTAATTTGAATCAACCAAGAATCAGGACTTCCTGTTTGAGTCCAAGTAAGAAAAGCTGTGGTACTATCAATAGACAAAGCATTAACATTTGTTGGCGAATCACATTGCGCCTGTGCTATTGAAAAAGATAGAAAAATAAATAATAATTGTAATTGTTTTTTCATGTTTTTTGTTTTAAAAAAGTAAATATAATATATATATTTTAATACAAACTCCATAAAATCAAAAAAGCCTTACAAAAACAGAAAGCATTCATCTCGTACAGAAGACAAGACAACCAAACTTATCCCGATTGCTAAGACAAACAATACAACTACCTTTAAATAAAACCTAAAGTTATTTAAACAAAAAAAAGCATTCCGAAAAATCGGAATGCTTTTTAAATTATGCGGTCTGGACGGGACTCGAACCCGCGACCCCCTGCGTGACAGGCAGGTATTCTAACCAACTGAACTACCAAACCGTTGCTGTAATGCGATGCAAATATATAATTATTTTACTTAAAAAAAATGAATAAATTCTAAATTATTCAAACAAAAGCTCAATTAAACACCATCAAACTGATTATCAGAAACCCACAAAACTCAGGAATTAATAAATAAAAAATAGTTACCCTAAAATAATAGCTTTTAGCAGTAAAATAAGAACCGTGTAGAGTATAGAATTTTTCTTTATTACATCATTAAATTACACATAAAGAAAAAAAAATGAAGGATTTTATACTTAGTTTTTGAAATATTTCAAAAGATTGTAAAAGTGTATAAAATCAAAAAAGCCTTCCAAAAATGGAAAGCTTTTCATTGGTCTAACTACTAAACCTTTCCCGATTGCTCGGGTAAACAACACAACTGAGTTAATCTTGAAGCCTCAAGATATTTGGGCAAAAAAGCACCTCATTGCTGAAGTGCTTCCCAAATTTTGCGGTCTGGACGGGACTCGAACCCGCGACCCCCTGCGTGACAGGCAGGTATTCTAACCAACTGAACTACCAAACCGTTGCTGTAATGCGAGTGCAAATATACTACAGTTTTTGAAACCTGCAAATGTTTTGGTAAAAAAAATCATAAGTTTTTTTGACTTTTTAGCCAAACTTCTGTTTTTCAACTAAATATGTAGTAATAATTTTTTTAAAATTTTCATCCACTGAAACCGGAACATACTTAATTTTATAAGCAGAACAGGTATTAGAAATGTTTTCGAAATAATTTTTCACTACTTTTTCGTAACTTTCTTTCATGTTTTCGGCAAATAAATTCACTTCTTCACCTGTTTCTACATCAATAAACTTGCGTGGCGTGTTGTCAAAATTGAAATTTAACTCTGTTTTTTTATCATAAACATGAAACAAAACCACTTTATGTTTGTTGTGTTTTAAATGTTGTAAGGCTTTAAAAAGCTTCTCATTATCTTCACCAATAAACATATCTGTAAACAAAACGATCATTGAACGACGGTGTACTTTTTCTGCAATTTGATGTAAAAAAGTAACTGTATCCGTTTTTTTTGACTCTTTTGGAAAGTTTAAAATGTTTTCAAACTGATTTAAAATCATTCTGTGATGGCGCTCACTTCCTTTTTCTGAAGCATAATATTCATAGGTATCTGAATATACCGAAACACCAATAGCGTCACGTTGTTTTTTAAGTAAATTCATCAAAACCGCTGATGCCAATACGGAAAAACCTATTTTACTTTCTGAAAATAATTGGTTTTCTTTCAATTTCGGATAATGCATGGAAGAAGAATTGTCAATAATTAAGTGACAACGTAAATTGGTTTCTTCTTCGTATTTCTTCGTGTATAATCTATCGGTTTTCGCAAATAACTTCCAATCGATATGCTTGGTACTTTCTCCTTGATTATAAATTTTATGTTCGGCAAATTCGGCAGAAAAACCATGAAACGGACTTTTATGCATACCAGAAATAAAACCTTCGACGATTTGATTGGCCAAAAGTTCTAAATTTTTAAACTGTGATATTTTTTCGAGTTGCGATTCTAAATTCATATCTCAAATATAGGAAAAGATTTTCAGAGTTTTAGAATTTGGATAAATTCAGAATAAAAAAAGGCTCAACTTTCATTGAACCTTTCATTTATTTATCTACTTAGCGATTATAACAAAGCGTCAATTGCGTCAGTGTACGTTTTCTTTGGCGCTACACCAACTTGTCTTCCTACCACTTCTCCGTTTTGGAAAATTAAAACTGTAGGAATGTTTCTTACACTGTATTTTGCAGCAAATTCTTGATTTGCATCTACATCTACTTTACCAACGATAGCTTTACCATCGTATTCTGTAGCTACTTCATCAATAACTGGTCCAACCATTCTACATGGTCCACACCAAGCTGCCCAAAAATCTACTACTACTGGTTTATCTGATTTTAATACTACTTCTTCAAAAGTAGCATCTGTGATTGCTAATGCCATATTTTTTTATTTAGTTTCTTTAATTTTCAATTTGATACTGCGAAAGTAAAAAATATATTTAAGGTGTGAAATAAATTATGATTTCTTTTAACTATTGAGTAATTAGAAAAATCAATTTATAAATTTTTTAATACTGATAATAACAAATCGCCCTTCAATCTTTTTGAATAATTCGGATTGATGTACATAAATTCAATTTCTCTATTATCATTTAAAACATAAACAGTTGGAACTGGCAAAAAACCTGGGTTTTTACCTTCCGAATATTTCTCTAATTTTGGTTTTTCTCTTTTAAAAGCAATTCCTAAAGCTTGTGAAAATTTTCCATCACTATCTGAAAAAAGTTGGTAATTTAATTTATCTTCCGTTGTTGTTTCTTTTAAAAACTTAGGAGAATCCGGACTAACAGCCACTATTTGATAACCTAAATCTATAATTTGTTTTTCAATTTCCTGCATATCCATTAATTGCGAGTTACAATACGGACACCAACCACCACGATACACAATCAACACGGTTTTTTTATTAAAAATTTCAGATGTAGAAACTAATTTATCATCAACTGAAATTAAATCTTGTTTTGGAATTTTTTCACCAATTAATAAAGGCGAAATTTCTTCTGCTGTTTCAGCAATTTGTGCCGAAGCAAATGATGTTATTGCCAATAAGATAAAAAATAACTTTTTCATAATTTTATTTTTAAATGATAGTACAAATTTAGTGCCGATAAAAACAAAATCATGTTAGATACTTTACTTAATTCAATTTAAAATTGATTTGCATCTTTTCTAAACCTTCTAACAATTCTTTAGAAATATTGATTTTTAGTTTTCGACTTGGCATTTCGAGCTTATTTTTAATTATCGTTTCTTCAATTTCTTCCATCTGATTTTCTACGATAATTTCAGCAGCACTTTCTACCTCATCATCAGAATCAATTACGGTTTCATCTTGAAGGTCTTCATCTATTTCAATTTCTCGTTTGACAAATCGTTTGACTTTTTCTAATTCTAACAATTCGAAAGTCACGTTTAAATCACCTTGATGACTAGAAAAAAGTTCATTTAATTTTGAAATTAATTGTTCTTTTAATTCTTCAACTGGCAATTGAATGGTAAGTTTTTTAGCAAAATCAGGCAATACATCTTGCAAACTTTGCATGTGTGAAAAATTAATTCTTGGATCCGATTTTTTACCCGTTTCTTTATTTGCCCAACCTTCTTTGACGAAAATTTTAATAAACACGAACTGACTTTGAACCAAATAATGTCGGAATTTCAAGTATTCTTCATTAAAGATTTTAAATTCGAAACTTTCTTCGTAGCCTTCAATATTGAAAGTCGCCCAACCTTTATTTTGTTGCGTAGTTCGGTGTTGTACATTAGAAACAATTCCTCCAAACGATAAATTTTTTCCCACTAAAGGTTCTAAATTGCTTAAAGCTTGTAACTTGGTATTGCAGAAATATTTCATTTCAAATTTATAATCGTCCAAAGGATGGCCCGAAATATAAATCCCAACTACTTCTTTTTCACGAGATAATTTTTCTAAGGTATTCCATTCTTCACATGGCGGTACAACTGGTTCGGCAATTTGAACATCCGAAGCATCACCAAACAAACTTACTTGAGAAGAATTTTCGTTTTCT
>JAULXA010000369.1:0-5815 GCA_032118875.1 Flavobacterium sp. | reverse complement strand
ACACTCCTACCCTTTTTTATCGTTACAAGATATTGGTTTTGAGAAAACTAGTATTCAATTACCAGAATATAATATTTCAGAAAAATTGGTTTCTGAATATGAAGCAACAAGAAACTTCCCAGCTTTAAAAAACGGAACTTCATTAATTGGAATTCATTTGCGATTCGGTACAATAAGTATTCGAAAACTAGTGCAATATGCTCTTAAATTTCAGAATGAAACGTTTTTGAAAGAATTAATTTGGAGAGAATTTTTTATGCAAATTTTATGGCATTTTCCACATACAAAAACGCAAAGTTTCAAACCAAAATATGATGAAATTAAATGGGTAAATAACGAAGTTTTATTTCAGAAATGGTGTAATGGAAAAACCGGTTATCCTATGGTTGACGCTGGAATGCGAGAGTTAAACACAACTGGACACATGCACAATCGTGTACGAATGGTAGTGGCTAGTTTTTTATGCAAACATTTATTAATCGATTGGCGTTGGGGCGAAACGTATTTTGCATCAAAATTATTAGATTATGAACAAGCTAGTAATGTTGGGAATTGGCAATGGGCTGCGGGTTCGGGTGTAGACGCTGCGCCATATTTCAGAATTTTTAATCCAACAGAACAAATCAAAAAATTTGATAAGGAATTAAAATACATCAAAAAATGGGTTCCAGAATTAGAAACGCTACATTATCCAAATCCAATTGTAGATCATAAAGAAGCTAGAGAAAAATGTTTGCGTGTTTATAAAGAAGCGGTTGGATAAAATCGAAATTAGCTGCTAATTGATATTTTTTGTGTATATTTAAGATTAATTTAAACTAATTAATTATGAAATTTACTAAAATATTTGTGTTACTTTTTGCAATTACTGCATTTGTTTCTTGTAAAAAAGAAGAGAAACCAATAGAAACTATTGAAACTACTACAATAGAAAAAGAAACAGTTATTATAAAAGATACCGTTAATGCAACTCCAGAAAAAGCAGATGGTACTACTGTAAAATTAAGTGGTGATGGTGTTGAAGTAAAAAGCAAAAACGTTGAAGTGGAAGTCAAAAAATAACATTTTTCCATATAAAAACTTAAAAAGCCACTGTTAGTGGCTTTTTTTTGTTCTATATTTTTAATTATTAATAGCTTAAATTATGTCGAAATTCAATTCTTCAAATCTGTCAATTACAACATTTGCTAAACTATAATCTTGTTTTTTTGTATTCACGCTTTTATATCCAACGCAAAATACTCCAGAAGCATGTGCGGCTTTAATTCCGTTGGTGCTATCTTCAATGATAATGCAATTTTCTTTTGGTGTATTTGATAATCTTACCGCTTCAATAAAAATAGCTGGATTGGGCTTCGATTGAGGAAAATCTTCACCAGAAACAATATGTGAAAAATATTGATTCAAATTAAATCTTTTAAAAACTCTATCAATCGTTACTTTAGACGCTGAAGAAGCCAAAACCATTTGAATCCCTTCCTGATGTAGCTTTTTAATTAAATCTTCAACTCCATCTATTAAAAACAAATCTTCTTTTGTATCAAAAGCTTCATTAAAAATAGTTCTTTTTCGTTGTACTAAAGCTTCTGTATCGGTTGTAATTCCAAAATTATCTTTAATTTTTTGAAAAACATTTTTAGTCGAATTACCTGTAAAAGTGGCGAACATTTCTTCTGTAACTTCAATATTTAATTCTTTAAAATGCTCGAAATAAGCATAATGATGTACAGGCTCTGTATCCACAATTACACCATCCATATCAAAAATAACCGTTTGTAACATGATTTTAATTTTTTGCGAATTTAAAAAAATTACTTCGTAATTAAACCTTTTTGTATAACTTTAGTCAAATATTAAAATCCGTTGTAATTTTGCAAGAAGAGAAAATATTTATTGAAACTTTAATTAACCCGAAAACGCAAAATGTAGCGTTTAAGCAATTGGTGCAACAATATCAGAAACCATTGTATTTTCACATTAGAAATATTGTTTTAAATCATGTTGATGCTGATGATGTGCTACAAAATACGTTTATTAAAGTATTTTCGAATATCAAAAATTTCAAAGGCGATAGTAAATTGTATTCTTGGATGTACCGAATTGCCACAAACGAATCACTGACTTTTATTGAACAAAGGGCAAAAAAACAAGGGATTTCTAATGAAGAAGTACAACAAAAAGCCATAATGAATTTAGAATCAGATGTGTATTTTGAAGGTGATGAAATTCAGCTAAAATTACAAAAAGCTATTGCTGTTTTACCTGAAAAACAACAACTTGTATTTAAAATGAAGTATTTTGAAGAAATGAAATACGAAAACATGAGTGAAATTTTAGACATTTCTGTTGGCGGTTTAAAAGCGAATTATCATCACGCAGTAAAAAAAATTCAAGAATATTTAAAAACGAATTAAACCTTTTATTAAAATTAAGGTCTAATAGATAACTGAAATAAATTCAGCAAAAATGAAAACAGATTTAGAAAATAATAAGATTAATAGTGGGTTTACGACTCCAACTGATTATTTCGATACTTTATCAGATAGGTTATTCGAAAAAATAAGTGGCGAAATAAACACATCCTTGCTTCCAGAAACGAGTGGTTTTATTGTACCTGATAACTATTTTGATAAGAATGAAAAAGAAGTTTTAAGAAGAATACATCATTCTAAAACAAAAGTAATTAAACTAAAAGCAACACTTTATAAAGTAAGTGGAATTGCAGCTATTTTATTACTAACTATTGTTTCGCCAATGCTTTATAATTCTGCAGAAACAAAAAAGAATGAGTTAGCGGAAATGAGTTATTTAGAACTGAATTCAGAAGAGTTAGGTATTTATGAAGTAGGTTCAATGTTAGACAATAATGATTTAGCAGAATTAGAAAACGAGCTTATTTATAATGATTTAAATACACTTAATTAAATAAGTAGTTTAAATAAAATTTACATGATTATGAAAAATAAAATTACATACATATTCCTTTTTTTGCTAACCGTTCAATTTGGATTTAGTCAAGAAAAAGATGCCAGAAAAGAAAGAATTAAATCTTTAAAAATTGCTTTTATTTCACAAAAATTAGCTTTGACTTCTGAAGAAGCAGAAAAGTTTTGGCCGATATATAATAAATACGACGATAAAATAATGGCTTTAAAAGAAGCACAATTAAGACTTCGCCATCAAAAGAGAATTGGAACGGATGAAGAAGCATTAAAAAAGATTGAAGAGTCTGAAGAAAAGGAATCTGAGATTATGGCTTTGAAAAAGAAAATGCGTTCGGAATTAATTCCTGCGATTTCTGCTGAAAAAGTTTTAAAATTAGAACGATTGGAACAAGAATTCCATAGAAAATTATTAGAAAAATTAAAAGACCGCAGAGGAAATCCTCCTCCGCCAAGAAGATAAAAACTGATTATAAGTTTTTTTATTTTGAACCCAATTTAAGCCATTGATTTTATGTTAATGGCTTATTTTTATTTTAGTCACTTTGTTTTTACCTGCTAAAATTAAAACATCTTTTGCAGAGAATCGCATGGTATAATAATCCGAATCTTCTAAAAACTTAAACCATTTCTTTCCACCATTTTTTGAATAAAAAACACCACTTGGACCACAACTAAAAACAAGTTTTCCGTTTTTCGAAGGTGCATATTGCACACAACTTGCATAGCCAAACGATTTGTTTTCAGCAACTAACTTCCAAGTTTTTCCACCATTTTTAGTAACCGCCTTATTTGCTGAATTGTCTTTTTGATTCTCATAATTTCCACCAACAATAATTCCTTTTCTCTTATTGAAAAAATCCATAGAAAATGCGCCAGTCATCGCTTCTCCTTGAATAATTGGAGTTTCAAAAACTTCCCAAGTTTTGCCTTTATCTACACTTTTAAACAACCTAGATTTTTTTCCACCAGAAATTATAAAAATTTCATCACCTAATATTTTAACATTCGTATCACTAGCTGCAAATGCTGCTTCTCCTTCAACTGTTTTGGGTAAACTGTCGCAAGGAATTTTATGCCATCTGTCTTTATATTTTCTTTTAATTAATATTGACAAACAGTTTTCAGTAGGATCACCAACAATTGCTCCTAACTCGCCAGACATGTGCATGCTATCATAAAAAACTTTTTCACCTTCTTCTGAATATACTAAACTTGGAACATAATTAGGTCTAAATAAGCTCATTTGATACATATTCGCAGGCGTTCCAGCATTTAAAAAATAAATGGAACCATCTGCTCCAATACTTCTAAAATCAGTTATTTCTTTTTGAAGTTTCACAATTTTGGTATCCGTATCGTTTTGAAAACTTACAAAACCTGCTTTAGAATTCGTTCCTCCAAACCAAACGCCACCATCCATAGGCATAATTGCTCTTATTGAAACCGAATCTAAAATAATATCTTTTCGCTCCGTAACCTTAAAAGTTGATTTACACGAAATGAAAACTATTGAAAAAAGCAAAACTAAAATTTTCATAAACTCCTTATTTTAGGCTAATGTACGATTATTTATAAAATTACAAAATGTATAAAATCAACTTTGGCACAATAATTGAATTTACAATCGAAAGAAAAGTAACTTAATATTAAATATTATGAAAACAAGATTATTTACTTCGGTCATAGGCTCGCTACTACTTGCCATTCCTACATTTGCACAGGATAAAACTACCGTGACTGCAAACAGCAGTGATATTAGTGATAACTTAGATTTAAAAGCAGTAGCTTCTATTTTTGGAGATGCTTCAAATCTTGAAGATTTCGAAAGAAGATTAAACGATCCAAATTCGCAAATTTCTAATTTAGATTTAAACAATGATAATCAAGTAGATTATTTACGTGTGGTTGAATCTGTTGAAGGAAGAGCGCATATTGTAGTAATTCAAGCCGTTTTGGAAAAAGATGTTTTTCAAGATGTTGCTACTGTAGAAATTGAAAAAGATAGTAATAATCGAGTTCAAATTCAAGTTGTTGGAGATGTTTATATGTATGGAAGTAATTATATATACGAGCCAATTTACGTTCATACACCAGTAATTTACACTACATTTTGGGCAAATCATTACCGTCCGTATTGTTCATCTTGGTATTGGGGATATTATCCATCGTACTATTCTTACTGGTCTCCTTATCCAATTTTCAGATACAGAAACAATATATCAATCCATATCAATTTCGGACATTCCTATAACTATGTTTCGTACAGAAGATGTCATTCAGCATATAATTCTTATTATGGAAGAAGAGGAAATGGATACGAAATACGTCACCCAAATCGTTCTTTTGAACGCAGAAACAATGGCTATTCGAACAGATATGAAATGGATAACCATAGAGAAATTAAAACACGTACTCCAGGAACAAGAAATTTAAATTCTGGTACAAGTTCACCTAGAGGAAATGCAATTGCTGGTGGTCCAAGAAATGAATCAGAACCAAGAAGTATTCCTTCAAGAGGAAATGATAAACCGAGAGATTATTCAACTCCAAGAGGTAACTCAAATGTTTCTTCACCAAGAAATGAATCTGAACCGAGAAGTATTCCTTCAAGAGGAAATGATAAACCGAGAGATTTTTCAACTCCAAGAGGTAACTCAAATGTTTCTTCACCAAGAAATGAATCGGAACCAAGAAGTATTCCTTCAAGAGGAAATGATAAACCAAGAGTTGAATCAAGTCCAAGAGGAAATTCTCAACCAAGAATGGAATCGCCAAGAGGAAACTCACAACCGAGAATGGAATCACCTAGAGGTGGCGGCGGTTCTCAACCAAGAATGGAAGCTCCAAGAGGAAATTCGCAACCGAGAGGA
>JAULXA010000368.1:0-1617 GCA_032118875.1 Flavobacterium sp. | reverse complement strand
AGCGGTAATTTATTCGAGAGTATCGACACAAAAACAAGATTTGGAACGGCAAATTAGCGAACTGCAAAATTACGCCCATTCAAATAATTTGGAGGTAGTGGAAATTTTCGCGGAAAAAATAAGCGGTTCAATCTCGGAACGTTTGGAACTCGAAAGAATGATTGAATTTATTTTGAACCCAAATAACAAAATCGAAAAAGTTTTAGTTTGGGAATTTACACGTTTAGGTCGGTCCACAATCGGAACGTTAACGAATATCAATAGAATAAAACGCGCGAATGTTTCGATTTACATTCACAAAGGCGCAATGAATATCGATCCAATTAATACGGATCACATGGCAAATTTCATGTTAACAATTTTAACTGCGGTTGCCGAACTTGAAAAAGAACAAATTGTTTCGCGGTTACAATCAGGGCGAAAGCACGCGAAGAAAAACGGCGCAATTTTCGGACGTAAAGAGGGAACGACAAAAGCAATCGAAGAAACAAAGAACTTCGCTGAAATTAGCCGTTTGTTACGTCAAAAAATGCGGGTTACTCACATCGCTAAAATTACGGGCGTGGCACGAAATACGATTTATAAAATCAAAGAACATATAAAGCAATGAACAAACTAATTAACCCGAAAGAAATCTTTAAACACTGCAGATTTTGGGAAACCCCCGATCAATTAATGATCGTTTTCAATTCGCACCCTAATATCGTCGGATCATGGGGATCACATGATTTTCAGTTTGTCGCAATGGACGAAAACAACTATCTGAAATTTTCAGTTGAGGCACGTCGCCACAAAGGGCAAATTTATGTTTTTCTTCATGCGAACGATACGTTTGAAATTTACTTTGTGAAAAAGGGAAAAATTGAAAGCGTATTAACTGAAATTTATATTGACGAAATAATATCCAGGATTGACGAAAAAATAGAAAAAATCGATTCATATAACCCCGAAATAAAGTAATTAATTAACCCTTAAAAATAAAGTCATGAACAAAGAACAAATTATTGAAAAATTAAAAAGTGAACATTTAGAATGTTTAAAAGATTTTGAAAAACAAATTGACTGGTTTTATCAAAACAAAAATTTGATTTTAGGAATTTACGATAAATTATTTCATGAAGTCGAATTAAACGCGCACTACACTAAAAAAGCGTATGCGACCGCAATTAATAACGAAGTTGAATTATCTGATATTTGGGATTATTTGTTTCACAGTGAATTTGAGGATCAAATAGGTTTAATTGATCTTGATGATGAATTTAGAAGGATAAATAGAAATTTACATTCAAAAAAAGATTTTGATAAATTTTTTAATAAAGCATACGAAAAAGAACAAAAAGAACTTAATGAAGACGATTATTGGGAATCGCGGGCAATGAGAGTAGAAAGACTACTTAAAAAATACAATTTAATAAAATGAAAAATCATCTCGATAAATTACCGCCCGCAATGGTTTATTCTGAATATTTAAAAAAAGTTGTTTCAGAATTTCAAATTTCAGAAAACGAGGCACGCCAAAAATTCGGATCGTTTACGCTGAAACAATGGAGCGAATTATTTTATAATCTGAAAAAGGAAAAAGCGCGTCAAATTGCTATTGACATTCAAAAGCATTTA
>JAULXA010000367.1:0-10903 GCA_032118875.1 Flavobacterium sp. | reverse complement strand
GCGAATATGGTTTTCACCGTAGAACCAGGAATTTATATTCCAGCAGAAGGTTTTGGTATTCGTTTAGAAGACGATGTGGTGATTCAGCCAAAAGGAGAACCTTTCAACTTAATGAAAAACATTCCTATTGAAGCAGATGAAATTGAATCGATAATGAATTCTTAGTTTTCAGTCTCAGTGACAGTTTACAGTATAGAACGGTTTGCGAAAGTGAGCCGTTTTTTGTTTTCTATACCGTAGGAATTTTCTCCACCAACATTTCATTTCCATTTATGTCGTAGTAACTACAAGTCATTTTATCCATAACAACAATCCATTTTTCGACACCGGATTTCGCGCAATCGTGCAAAAAAGTCATATAATCTGTATGACCATGTTGGTGCGATTTTAAATCCAATTTAAATTGTTCGATATCGCTTCTATTGGAAATTGGAAGTGTTTCCGAAAAACCTTGAGAAGAAGTAAAAAAATTATCTTTCCCGTAATAATCGGTATGATTATCAAATACAAATGTCTCGAAAGAAGTCACGCCAAGTGCCATAATATCTTGTATGTATTTTGGAAAATCCGCGCCACTTTTGACTTTCGAGTGGGCTTCTTTTATTTGTTGGATGGTTAACATAGGGTTTGGTTTTAATACTCAAATTTACGATTAAATTATTTTTAAAATATGAGTTTTTTTTAATCTTATGCTCAAACTTGTGATTCCGAAGTAATCATTGAGGTAATTTCAACTTAACAAACGAAACGGAAAAACTTTGCGAACTTTGTGAAAATCATTGCGAACTTTGCGGTTTAATCTTACTTTTGCTTCTCAACAAATTAACATGTTCAAACACACCCATTACAAAAACACAAAAATTGCTTACACCGATGCTGGAAAAGGCACTGCGGTTGTATTATTGCACGGTTTTTTGGAAAACAGTACGATGTGGAACTATTTGGCGCCGGTTTTAGCCAAAAAAAATCGTGTGATTTGTATTGATTTATTGGGTCACGGCCAAACCGATTGTTTGAGTTATGTGCACACCATGGAAGATATGGCAGATGCGGCTCACCAAGTTTTATCGGAATTAAAAATTAGAAAAGCGGTTTTTGTTGGGCATTCTATGGGCGGTTATGTGTCTTTGGCTTTTGCCGAATTGTATCCAGAATTCATGAAAGGTTTGGTGTTGTTAAATTCGACTTCTCGTGCGGATAGCGACGAACGCATTACAAATAGAACACGTGCCATAAAAGCAGTAAAACAAAATTATGTAGCGGCGGTTCGAATGAGTATTGCGAATTTATTTTCAGAAGAAAACCGAGAAAAATTAATTGAGCAAATTGAATGGGTAAGAGACGAAGCTATACAAACGCCTTTACAAGGAATTATAGCTGCTCAAGAAGGTATGAAACTCCGAAAAGACCGTGAAGTGTTGTTGCATTTTGCACCTTATCCTATCATGCTAATTTTAGGAAAAAAAGATCCTGTATTAACTTACGAAGAAAATTTAGAGCAAATTGAAGGCACGAATGTACAACTCGTAACTTTCAACGACGGACATATGAGTCACCTCGAAAATCAAGCGGAATTAGAGAAAGTTATGCTGGGTTATCTAAAAGAAATTTAGCTTAAAACCTCTTTAAAAGAAAGCACTGGATTCAAAATTTCTTGAATTAAAACCACCAATTCTTCCGTAAAATTATCTAAGAATTCTGGAGTAATAATCGTTTCATTTATCGCGTTTTTTCCACTTCCTATTTTAAATGTAAAAGGTAAAAATCCACCTTTCATATTTTTAAAAGAAAAAATACCAACTTCCACATTATGATTCCCTTTTAATTCATTTTTCTGAAACATTAAAGCATAACACAACAATTGAATGATTTTATCATTCGCTAAATCTAAAGTTAAACCTTCAAAAGTGGCGATTTTTAATTTATTGGCTTCTACTTTTCCGGTTTTGTAATCTATGATTCGAATAGTGTTATTTCGCAATTCAATTCTATCTACTTTTCCAGCAATTCGGATTGGAAATGGTAAATTTGAATGGTTAATTTCAGCCGAATGTTCTTTTTCTAAAGACAAAATAAAGAGCTCATCACCGTTTTCAATATTTTGTTTTTCTTGAATTAAGAAGTTATAAATATTACGTTTCGCGACTTCAAAAGCAATCAGGTTTTTCCCTTTTTTGATTTCACCTTCTTTGTAGACTTCCACAAATTTTTCTAAGGTAAACGCTTCAATATTCTGGATCATCGCATCAATATCAGACGTTTTAATTTGAGTATTTGTGCCTTCAAAAGGTTGATACATTTTTTCTAAAACCTCATGAATAATTGTTCCTAACGTATTCGCCGCCACATTTTCTTCGACTTCTTCATTTTCACGAACGCCTAAAATTCGTTGGTAATAAAACTGAATCGGATTTCGCAAATAATTGGTCAAAGCCGATGGTGAAAATCCTTTTATTGTCGCAATTTCCTTCAATCTATCAAGAATTGGTTGCGTTTTTAAAATCTCCATTGGTTGGTAAATCGTATCGGGTTTTATGGCGTTATAAAACACTTTATTGAAATTGTGATTCGGTAAATGTTCAATTTCTAATTGGGTTATGAATCTGCTTTTTTCACCCGCGTCAATTCCTTCCGAATGTGTGTTGTATAATAGATAAATATTCTTAGCACGTTGCAACAAACGGTAAAAGTGATAGGTAAAAATCGCATCACGCTCTTTGTAGGTTGGCAACCCTTTTTCTAATTTCACATCGTGTGGAATGAACGAATTATTCGATTTTCCACCAGGTAATTTTCCTTCGTTTAGCGAAGTGATAATCACATTTTCAAAATCTAAAACACGACTTTCCAAAATTCCCATGATTTGCAATCCTTGTAACGGTTCACCTTCAAAAGAAACTTGAGCTTGATCAATAACCTGTTTATAAATAGAAAAAAGAATGTCTAAATTTTCAATATTATGATACGTTTCGTAATAGTTGGTAATTTTGATTATGATGTTATAAATAGAAAACACAAATGCTTTCGTGACTTTATCTTGCTCGTTTTGATTATTTAAATGTTCTTTTATGTAGATTAGAATCGTTTTAAGTTTCTCTAAAATTTGTTCCACAGAAACATTCCAATCAAAAAACAAAAGTGTAACCAATTTATTTTCTTGTAAATTGTATTTCGAAAATAAATCCGCTAAACGATTACTTGTGATGAACGTTAAATTGGAGTTTTTTATGATTTTAACCACTTCATTCGCATTCACACTTGAAACCACTAATGGATTGTTTAGGATTTCAAGTACTTCTTTATAATAGAAAACGCTTTGTTTTTTGTTTCTATTTTGTGCATTCAAATGTAAATTGAATAACTTGTAAATTAGTATTTGTGCTGGATTATTTTTGCTCGGATAACCCATGGTGATGTTTAAATTTTCCACCTCAACCGGTAAAGAATTCAACAATGGAATTAAAATATTTTCTTCACTTAACACCACCGCTGTGTTTTGTAAAGAAGGATTTTCTAAAGCAATTTTTTCAATAATTTTACCAGCAATTTTCGCTTGCCCGATAGATTTTGGTGTTCCGATTACTTCGATATTTTTTTCATTGGAAAATTCGTTCATAATCCAATTGAAAGGATTGGTTTCGAAGTGTTTCCAAGAATTTTTTATTCTACGTAAAAACAAACCCGCATCGTGAAATTCGTCTTTTAAGAAAACTGCATCGATATCCCAATAAACCGTAGCTTTTTTATTTTCTAGTAAATATTTGATAATCGTTTCTTCGGCATTATTAAGGGCATTAAAACCTGCAAAAACAAAGTGTTTATTTTCTAAATTTTTTGTGAATTCAATAATATTTTCCGCCGATTTTCTATAAAGTAACCCTTGATAACCTACTTTTTTAAGTAAAAGATGTTGTGTAAATTTCTCGTAGTAAAGTGGCAATAATTTCCAGAACTCTAAATGATTTTCTACCAATTTGGTTTGGTTATTTATATTTGGCGTCCAATGTTTGATACGTTCAATATCTAACAAATAGGAAAATAGTTCATTTTGGTTGACTAAGTAGCGGTCAATTTCATTAAAATCTTGAAGTAGTGTTACGGCCCAACCTGAAAATTTTTCAAAATCTTGTTGTTTTAATTTTTCTGTACTTTCTAAATACACGATATAAAACTCGAACAACAGTTCAATATTATCTAAAGCTCTAAGTTGTGCAATATCTTCAATTAGCGTTTCAATACTAATTATTTGAGGCGCTAAAAAAGTTTCTGTAGCTTGTTTTTTTAATTCTTCAATTAAAAAAAGTTTCGCCCTTTTATTAGGCAAAACAATGTTTGTGGTATATAGTGGGGTAGAATTATTGTTTAATAATTCTTTTGCCAGTTTAGATAAAAAAGATACATCCATGGCAATAAAGATAAAAAAAAGGCCTCAATAAATTGAGACCTTTTTTAAATATTATAAGAGAAAAATTATTTTACTAATTTAACTTCTACTCTTCTGTTTTGAGCTTTTCCAGCTTTAGTTTTGTTTGAAGCAACTGGTTTAGCTTCTCCAAATCCTTCAGATGTTAATCTGTCAGCACCAATACCGTTATCAACTAAGTAAGTTCTTACTGCAGCTGCTCTATCTCTAGATAAGTTTAAGTTCATTGCATCTTTACCATCTGAATCTGTATGACCTTCTAAAGCAAACTTAGCAGTTGGGTACTCTTTTAAGATAGCAACCATTGCTTGTAATACTGGGTAAGTTTGTTTTTGGAACGATGCTTTTGCAGTATCAAATAAGATAGTTTTAGCATAGTCATTTAATTTTTTCATAGTCTCATCTGAAACTTCAGGACATCCGTTGTTAGCAACAGTTCCAGCAACAGTAGGACATTTGTCATCTTTGTCTAAAACTGAATCACCGTCAGTATCAGGCCATGGACAACCTTTGTTAGCTTTGTCTCCTTTTACAGTAGGACAATCGTCATTTTGATCAGCAACACCGTCACCGTCAGTATCAGGACAACCTTGTAATGCAGGTAAACCAGCAACAGTAGGACAAGCGTCATCTTTATCAGCAACACCGTCACCATCTTGGTCAGGACATCCATTCATTTCTGGAGTACCAACTTCGTCAATACAAGCATCAGCTGAATCTTGGATTCCGTCTCCATCAGTATCAGGACAACCTTGGAATGCAGCTAAACCAGGAACATCTGGACAAGCATCATCTTTATCGATGATTCCATCATTATCTCTATCTTTAGCACCGAATTGGAATTTTAAACCCGCTTGGTGAAAAATATGAGTTGGAACATCAACGTTAGCTACTCTATTATCGTCGAAACCATATTTTAAAGTAGAACCTAAAGTTAAGGCAACATTTTTAGCAAACCATAAGTTTAAACCCCATCCTCCATTTACAGATCCTGCAGAAGCATCACCGAAGAAAGTATAACCTCCACCTAAGTGTAAAGTTGGGTCAAACCATTTTGATTTTAATAAATTTTTGAAGCTATAAGTAATTGCTCCATCAATTCCGTAATAATTTAAATCACCTGGATTTACAACAACATCAGTGTTTTCTGTACCAGGTACGTGGTTTACCCACTTTTTTATTTTGTTAAACGAACCTGTTAGTCCGAAGCTGAAATTTCCCCCAACATTTCTAGCAACATTTACATACGAAGCAGAAGGAAGAATGTTGAAATTTTCTTGAGCGTCATAAAGTTGTTCAAATCTAAGGTGGTCATTTCCTTTCATGCTTATCTTCGTGTCAACTGCGTTAACTCCGAAAGATACTGCCCATGGGTTTGTGCTGTCTTGAGCATTAGCTGCGAATCCAGCTAATAATAACGCCCCAGCAAATAGTTTGTTAAGATGTTTCATACTTTTTATTTAATTTAATTACAATGCGTTATAATACGAACAAAAGTAATATGTTTTTTGTAATTCACAAAACTTTTGTGCTTTTTTTCCTAATTAAAAGTTAAATACCATTAATTTACTGAATAATATTTAGTTTTTTTCCCACAATAGTAAAGGATTCGATCGCTTTATCCAAGTGTTCTTTCGTGTGTGCAGCCGATAATTGTACTCTAATTCTTGCTTTTTCTTTCGGAACAACCGGAAAAAAGAACCCAATTACATAAATTCCTAATTTTAAAAGTTCATCAGCCATTGTTTGAGATAATTTGGCGTCATACAACATTACTGGTACAATTGCCGAATCTCCATCAATGAAATCTAAACCTGCTTTTCGCATTCCGTCTTTGAAATAATTCGTATTCCATTCTAATTGATCTCTCAAAGAATTGTCTTTTTTCAACAATTCGAATACTTTTAAAGAAGCACCAACAATTGCTGGAGATAATGAATTTGAAAATAAATACGGACGAGAACGCTGACGTAAAATTTCAATGACTTCTTTTTTAGCCGTTGTATAACCACCCATCGCACCACCTAAAGCTTTTCCTAATGTTCCTGTGATAATATCTACACGACCCATAACTCCTTTTGCTTCCATTGTTCCTTTACCTGTTGCACCAATAAAACCAGCAGCATGACATTCATCTACCATTACTAAAGCATCATATTTATCTGCTAAATCGCAAATTTTATCTAAAGGCGCAACTAATCCGTCCATAGAGAAAACTCCGTCTGTTACAATTAATTTGAAACGATGACCTGCTTCTGTAGCTTTTATTAATTGCGCTTCTAATTCTTCCATGTTAGAATTTTCATAACGATAACGTGCAGCTTTACACAAACGCACACCATCAATAATTGACGCGTGATTTAAACTATCTGAAATAATACAATCTTCTTCTCCTAATAAAGGTTCGAAAACACCACCATTCGCATCGAAAGCTGCAGCATATAAAATAGTATCTTCAGTTCCATAGAAATCTGCAATCTCAGCTTCTAATTGTTTGTGAATATCTTGAGTTCCACAAATGAATCGCACCGATGACATTCCGAATCCGTGAGAATCCAAAGCGTCTTTTGCCGCTTGCACCACTTCTGGATGAGAAGACAATCCTAAATAATTGTTCGCACAGAAATTTAAAACCGTTTCACCATTTACAATTATTTCTGCACCTTGTGGCGAAGTAATAATTCTTTCTTTTTTATATAATCCGTTTTGTTGAATCGCATTTAACTCGTTTTGCAAATGCTCTTGAATTTTTCCGTACATTTTTAATTGTTTATTGTTTTTAGTTTGTTGTTTATGGTTGGACTAAATAACCAAAAATTAAATAATTTTTACAAATGTATAATTTTTAATTCTTCTCCTATATATAGTAGCACTTTTTTAACCACTTTTACATTCATTTTTTCAATGACACGTGCATAATTTTCAATTTGAGTTTTATGTTTTTCTTCAGGAACACCGGTTTTATAATCAATTAAAAAAGCCTCGCTATTATGAATTACCAATCTATCTGGTTTTAAATTGATTTCATTTGGTGAAATAATATTGTGTTCTGTAAAAACAGAATAATTCGGATGGAAAAAAGCTTCTAATTCTGAATGATTGATAATTTGATTGATCTTTTCTTCGAAAATGGTTTTTTGTGAATGCTGAATCAAACCTTCTTCCAAACTTTTCGTTAAGGCGAATTGCAAATCGTTTTTGGTAATGATGTACGATAAAATCTGGTGCAAAATATTTCCAAATTCAATAGCATCTTGTTGTAACGTTCCCCACATTAAGGCTTCTTTTTTCGCAATTTTTATGGAAGAAAAATCTAACGCATTTGCTACTGCATGAATTTCGGCTTTGTTTTTTGAAAACTTTTTTGGTTGAGATTGTCTTGTCGAACTTCCGAAAACATAGTCTTTTTGTTCGATGGAGAAATTCGCTTTTTGTTCTAAGAAATTAATGAAATATGTGGCTAATGTTTTTGAAGTTGAAATTTCTCCTTTTGCAGTGACTTTATAACTACTAATTATGTGTAACTGTTCTTCGGCACGCGTTAAAGCCACATATAATACATTTATAGTATCCAGAATTTCTTCTTGCGATTTGGTTTGATAAATTTCATTGGTGGTGTCGTTGTACTTTTCTAAAACTTTCGTGTTTTTTACTAAAGCTTGTGGCATATCAACGCTTTCGTCTTCCATTGGAATCCAAATATTATTGCTTCTCGGATTTAAACTATCATCGGCAAACGGATAAATTACGACAGGAAATTCTAAACCTTTCGATTTATGAATGGTCATAATTCGGATCGCTTTTTCACCTTCTGGCGAGGGAATACTTTGTTTGAATCCTGTTTTTTTCCAATACTCTAAGAAATCGGCAATACTGGTTTGATATTTTACGTTTCGTTCCAAAACCAAATCGAGGAAATATTGTACATATGAAATCGTAGTTTTATCTTTTAAAAAGACATGTACGATATTTTCTACGGCTTCATACAATGATTTTTTTCTGCAATTTTCAAAAGAAATCGCACAATTAAAATCGGCTAAATATTTTTCTAAATCGGTTTCCGATAAATCTTTTGTTTCAGTAATAAACTGATGAATTTCTGGTTTCGAAACTTTTTCTTTCGCCACAAAATACAACCAATTTATTTTCGATTCTTGATTGTTCGCGCTATCCAAATATTCCAAGAAATTGATAATAAATTTCACTTCCGAAGCATTCTGAATCAGCAACGTTTCCGAGGAAATAATGGGAATGTTATTTTCGGTTAAAAAGTTCGCCAACAAAACACCTTTATCTTTTTTTCTAGAAAGTAAAACGATATCAGAATATTCAAATCCGTTCGCAATGGAATTTTGAATAATTTCTAATGTTTTCGATAAATATTGCTTGTCTTTTTCTGTTATATTTTCATCTTCTACAATATCATCGTTAATTTCAATATCGTCATTTAAAAAACTTACCGAAACAAATCCACCTTTCTTCGAATTGACTTCCTGTTTAGCGGTTTCTTGATATAATTTTTGATACGCTTCGTTTGAAAATTCACCCGACAGAAATTGAAAGAAATCGTTATTAAAACCTATGACTTCCGAATAACTTCTGTAATTTTTTGGCAGATTTTTGACTCGTTTGTCTTTGTTCGAAAACGGATTTTCGTCGTTACTTAAATCGATAAATTGTTCCGCTTTTCCGCCACGCCAACGGTAAATAGATTGCTTCGGATCACCAACTAACATTAATGATCCTTTTGTGCCATCTAAATCTTCACTTGCCAAAGCATTGTCAATTAATGGAACAAAATTTTCCCATTGCAATTGCGACGTATCCTGAAATTCGTCAATAAAATAATGTCGGTATCTGTCGCCCAAACGCTCATAAATAAATGGTGCGGGTTGGTCTTTAATTTCGTTGTGAATGATCGTGTTGAAATCGGAAATCGACAATACATTTTGATCTTCTTGTAGTTGCTTGTATTCTTGATAAATCACATTGATTAACGATAACGGAATCATGTTTTTGATTATCAAATCGAATAATGCATTTTCATTTTGAGCACTATAAATAATCGTTAATTTCTGTTTCCAAGAAGACGATAGACTTTCAATTATTTCAATGTTACTTGAAGTTTTTGGTGATGTTATTTCTCTATCATTTACAAAGTCGTAAGCAGTTGCTTTTTCGTGAAATAAATTGACGATGTGATTGTAAAAAGTTTTGTTTGAAAAATCTTTATCCGTTATATCATTTTTTGTAAAATCATCTAAAATCTTTTTAGAATTCTCTTTTATTTTTGTTTTGTTGCTTTCAATTTTCTGCTTAATTTTCTCTCCAATTTTAGTGAAATCATCAACAGATTTATCGCTCAATTTGCCAAAATTAAAAAAATGTTCTTCGTTTAAAATCAGTTTGGAAACTTCATAAATATCTGCGGACACATCCCAACTTTTATCGTCATCTGCTTTACTTTTTGCAAAATTTACTAAGATATTGGTCAGTTGTTCATCTTCTCCCGCTTTGGCAACAACCACATCAATGGCGTTTTTTAATAATTCATCTGTATCAAGTGTGACATCAAAATTCGTAGGTAAATTTAAATCGTGCGTAAACGTTCTGATGATTCGATGGGTAAATTTATCGATAGTAGAAATATCAAAAGCCGCGTAATTATGAATTAAATTCTTTAAAATTTTTCTCGATTTTAACTTTATAGAATGGATATCCAGCTTAATTTCCGAAGCAATTTCTTTCATAAAATCAGCTGTTTTATCCGAAACTTCGTCTTCTGTAAAAGCGATTAAACTTTCTACAATTCGGCTTTTCATTTCTTCTACCGCTTTGTTCGTAAACGTAATCGCTAGAATTTTTTTATACGCATCATTGGCGGGTGCGACTAACAAAATTTTTAGATATTCTTTTGTTAACGTGTATGTTTTTCCAGAACCAGCTGAAGCGTTATAGAGTTGAAATGCCATAAATTAGATTTCTTTATGAAAGTATTAAGACGCAAAAATTTTATTTTCAAAGTTAAAGTTATAAATTTGAAAATTATAATTAATCATTTAAAAATATATATCATGGCTTTTGAATTACCGCAATTACCTTATGCATATGATGCATTAGAACCACATATTGATGCGAGAACTATGGAAATTCACCATACGAAACATCATAATGCTTACACAACAAACTTTAATGCTGCCATTGCTGGAACAGATTTAGAAGGAAAATCTATTGAAGCAATTATGGCTGGTTTAGACATGAACAACATGCCAGTTAGAAATAACGGTGGTGGATTTTACAACCACAATTTATTTTGGACCGTGATGTCTCCAAACGGTGGTGGTTTACCAACAGGTGAATTAGCTGCTGCAATTGACGCTGCTTATGGAACATTTGACGCTTTTAAAGCGGAATTTGCTAAAGCTGCTGCAACACGTTTTGGATCAGGATGGGCTTGGCTTTGTGTTCAAAAAGGTGGAA
>JAULXA010000366.1:0-5614 GCA_032118875.1 Flavobacterium sp. | reverse complement strand
TGTTAAAGCAGAAGTCCCTCTGTTATACAAAGAAACCATTTTTAAAGGAAGTACAGGATTAGGTGCAGCACAAGTTGCAGCAGTTCCTGCAGAACAAGAATTTTCAATAATAACTTCAGCATCATTTGCGAATAATACTATTGCTACATCCTTAGTAGATGCTGCAAAATTTCTTCTTGGAGAATTATTTAGAACTGTTGTGATTCTTGTTTTTTGTCCAGCTGTGAATATATTCATACAAGCATCGTCAGAATAATCCATATAATTTTCAACCATATCAGTTAATGGAACTGATGGACAAGAATCTGTACCTGTTGCACATCCATAATTAGCAGCTCCAGCAGCTGGAGTATCTGCCACAAAATCCTCATTTGTTGCTACATTTGTTGTTCCAGAACAAGCATCATCACCCCAAATATGTCTTAATCCTAAATAATGACCAACTTCGTGAGTCATCGTTCTACCTTTATCATATAGAGTACCTGAAAAGTTTCCAGTAGGCACTAATGTTCTTGATCCAAAAGTACCAAAATTAGCAACAACTCCATCCGTATTTGCATTTTGAGCAGCTGTACTCATACCTGCTAAAGTTGTTTCAGGAAATTGAGCATATCCTAGCAAACCACTTGATCCAAAATTCACAGACCACATATTCATGTATAATGTAGGATTCCAGATAGTTACTGGTTTTATCTCAGCATTTACTAATGCTGAAGTAGCTGATGAAGAGCCTCCATTCCAATCCGTACGACATAAATTCACTCTATTTATACCGTTTGTAGGATTACCGTTAGGATCTACCTTAGCTAAAACAAATTCAACCTGAACATCTGCACCAACTGGATTAGAATTAAAACCAGGAGTACTAGCTATTCTTCTAAAATCCTGATTCATTACTGTAATTTGTGATTGTACTTGCTCGTCTGAAATGTTTTCATTTACACCATACGCATCACCATTATGAATAACGTGAACCACAACTGGAATATAAATGATCCCACCAGATTGAGACATAAATTTTTGTTCCTCAATTTTTTGAGCCATCCAATCCTCAAATTGCGCTCTCGTTTCCATTTTAGGATTTTGAGATCTTAAATATTCTTCATATTCATTTGAAGCACATCTAATATATCCAGAAGGCGAAATAGTTTCAGGATTAATTGTTTTCCCGAAAACTGTTCTATCACCAGATTTGTTTTGTGCGAAAACTACGTTTCCAAAACAAATGATAAATAATAGAATTAAAGTAAATTTTTTCATTTTAAATAATCAAGTTGGTTAATTACCAACAAATATAAAAAAAATCAACAACTTTATAATGCTACAATACTATTAACAATAGTATTTATTAAAAAATTAGCAATTGAAAATTAAACAAAAGATATTTTCAATTGGATTTCATAAAAAAAGGATTGGCGTAAACCAATCCTTTTCTATCAAAATATTTTAAAAAACGTTATTCTTTAACAAAACGTAAAGTTTTAGTAGCTCCGTTTAAAGTTACAGTTACAAAATAAACTCCGTTAGAAATAGAAGTAGCATCAATATTTAAATCGTTGTCTGAAGAAACTACTTTAGTAATTACTTTCTGACCAAGATTATTATACATTTCAACTTTTCCAGCTACTTGAATATCGCTAGGAACTTGAATTTTAAAGAAATCTTTAGAAGGATTTGGATATAAAACAATATCATCTAATACTGCAAAAGTATCACTAGCTAATATTTTATTTACATCATTTGTAAAATATCTAACTCCTGAAGTTGGAACTGCATTATTACCATTACCTGTATAAACAGTTCTAAATTGAACGTTAAATAATGGAGTAGTACCTACCTTTACATCATAATATCCCTGAGATACACCATCATATAAACCATCACCCCATGAATCATTCATAGTCAAATAATAACAACCATTTGCAGGTAAAGTCCATGTAGCATTATTTACTAAAACTTGAGTTCCTGTAGCAATATCAGTGTAAGGACCACCTTGGTATAATGTAGTTCCAGCTTGGTTTTTTAAAGTCCAAGAAGTTTCACTACCATATGAATCACCAACTAAATTAAATGTAAATGAAGTAGCGTTAGCATAGGCAATATTTGTACCAAAAAGTTTAGTAGAAACATTATTTGTTGCTCTTTGATCTGCACCACCATTTGCATCAGTAACAGTAACTGTTAAAGAACCATTAGTAGCTGTATTAGCTAACAAAATTGACACATATTTATTAGGTGCTAAATTTCCTGACCAGTTGTTTGTATAAGTTGTACCACCATTAATTTTATAACTTAAAGTCGCAGCAGTTAAATTAGAAGTTCCTCTGTTATATAATAAAACTCTTTTTGCTGGTGAAGTAGGATTTGGTGCTGCACATGTTGCAGTTGTTAAACCACAAGCATTTTCAATAATAACTTCAGCATCAATTGCAAATAAAGGAATTGCAACATCTTTATTTGATGCCGCATAATTTCTTCTTGGAGAATTAGCTAAAACAGTTAAAATTCTTGCTTTCTGTCCAATAGTAAAAATATTCATACAGCTATCATCTGAATAATCCATATAATTTTCAACCATATCTCTACCTGGAGAAGTACAAGAATTTACAGTGTTTGCACAACCATAATTAGCTGCAGCTGCAGCTGGAGTATCAGCAACAAAGTCTTCATTAGTATCTACGTTAGTATCTGGTGTAGGACAAGCATCATCACCCCAAATATGTCTTAAACCTAAAAAGTGTCCAACTTCATGAGTCATTGTTCTTCCTTCATCATATGCAGTACTACCATAAGTTCCAGTAGGCACTAATGTTCTTGAACCAAAAGTATTATAATTTGCAACAACACCATCAGTATTAGCAGACTGTGTAGCATTACTCATACCACCTAAAGTTGTTTGTGGAAATTGAGCATAACCAAGTAAAGTTGTATCCGTAAAATTAACAGACCACATATTCATATACTGAGTTGGATCCCAAATTGTAGCAGGTTTTCCAGTAGCTTCTAATTCATCTCTTGACCAAGAGGCCTTACATAAATTAACTCTATTTATACCGTTTGTTGGATTCCCATTAGGATCAACTTTTGCTAAGACAAACTCTACTTGAACATCTGCTCCAACAGGATCAGTATTATAACCTGGAGTTCCAATCATTTTTCTGAAATCTTGTGTCATAACTGTCATTTGCGATTGCACCTGCTCATCAGTAATGTTTTCACTTGCACCATATGCGTCTCCATTATGAAGAACGTGAACCACAACAGGAATATAAATAATCCCACCAGTTTGCGACATGGTTTGTTGGTCTTTAATTTTTTGAGACATCCAAGTTTCAAATTGCGCTCTAGTTTCCATTTTAGGATTTTGAGCTCTTAAATATTCTTCATATTCATTAGAAGAACATCTAACATGTCCAGAAGGTGAAATATTTGCAGGATCAATTGTTTTCCCGAAAACTATTTTGCCACCAGATTTATTTTGTGCGAAAACTACGCTACCAAAACAAATGAATAATGATAGAAATAAAGTAATTTTTTTCATTTTATTTAAATAATTGGTTAATTAAACGCAAATATAATAAAAAAATAATAATTTTATAACACTTAAAAAATATTAACAATATTATTTAAATTTAACAATCTACTTCCCGTTAAAGAGGTTCATTGTATTGTTTAATCCGGCCAAAACAAAGGATTTAATAATTTCAGAAGAAATACTTAATCTTTCTTTAAGATTTTCTTTTTCCTCTAAAGACCATTCACCTAGTACATAATCGACTTGTTTTCCTTTTTTGAAGGCATCGCTAATTCCGAATCTGTATCGCGGATATTCTGTAGAATTCAACAAAAGCTGTATGTTTTTAAGCCCGTTATGGCCTCCATCTGAACCTTTTGCTTTAATTCGAATACTTCCAAAAGATAAATTTAAATCATCCGTAATTACAAGCATATTCTCTTTTTCAATGTTTTCTTTTTCTAACCAATACTTAACTGCTTTTCCGCTCAAATTCATGTAAGTATTAGGCTTTAACAACAAAACCGTTCTTCCTTTAATTTTGAATTCCGCAACTTCACCAAGTTTTACAGTTTGAAAAGAAATGCTTTCTTGTTTTACAAAATAGTCCAATATCTTAAATCCAATATTATGTCTAGTATTTACATACTCCGCTCCAATATTACCTAAACCAACAATTAAATATTTTTTCATTTCCAGGGTGTCATTTGAATTATCTTCTTCAAACTCAGTTTTGGAAGCTAATCCAAAAAAACCAAGCAAAGTTTTTATTATATTCATTTTATTCTCATTTACAAAAATAAAAAAAGGGCTGAAAAACTCAGCCCTTTTTTATTTTTCAATTATATTTTTAGAATTTTCCTCTATTGTCTTCTATATCCGCTTTGTCTTTTAAACCTTGAACAACTCTGTATGAAGCAGATCCTTTAGTTTGTTGGTTCAATTGATCAATTTGAGTTTTATAATCTTTAACTGCAGGAGCATTAGTTAACGTTTTAGTTCTAACCATAAATATTCCTGAATTACCTTCAATTACTTTAGACGTTTTACCAGAACCTAAACCGAATGCAGCACCAACTACTTTTGGCTCGTAACCTAAGTTAGGAATAACTGGACTCGCCATAGAAGTTCCAACTGCAGGAGAAATAGTTGAACCTGTAGCTTTAGAAACAGCTTCTAAAGTACTACCCGTCATTTTCTTTTTAAGTATAGCCGCTTTTTTCTCATTTTTGATTAATGGCTCAACAGATTGTTTTGCTTGCTCTAACGGTAAAAGACCATTGTCATTTTTAGATTTTAATTTCACAATAGCAAATCCAAGGTTAGCAATATCAAAACGTTTTACATCGTTTAAGTTCGTCTCATCATTGAATGACCAAGTAACTATTTGTCTTTGTATACCTAAATTAGCAACATTTTCATCGTATGCTTTAACACTTACCGCTGGAGCAATTGTTAAACCTGCTTTTTTAGCTGCTTTTTCAAGACCGTTAGCCATAGCATCAGCTTCAACTTTTAACGCTTTATTATAGTTTGCATCTTCAGTTTGTTCAGATGGCTGCACTTTTAAAGCAACAGTTGCTAAAAGTACCGCATCGTTTTTACCATCAACTTTCATTACATGGAAACCAAAATCTGTTTCAACCACTCCAGTTTTTCCAACTGGGTTACCAAATAAGAAATCGTCGAAAGGTTTAACCATTTGTTTTGGCGCCACATTATCATATACTCCACCGTTTTGTTTTGAACCTTGATCATCAGAGTTCATCATTGCTAACATAGCCATACTAGATGGATTAGCATTAACTTGAGACAATAAACCTTCTGCTTTCGCTTTCGCTTCTTCTTTCGTTAACTTTACTGTTGGAGCCGCTTGATTTGCTCCTTTATAAGCAATTAAGATATGACTTACTTTAGCAGTAGCTCCTGATTTTCTACCAGCAACTCTTGTTAATTTAGAATATCCATTGTCTGTGTAAGGTCCGAAAACTTGTCCTGGTGCTAAAGAATATAACAATTCCGCAAATTGTGGATTGATATCTTTTTTAGCTATATAAGTTGAATCAAATTTAATTTCAGAATATTTATTAACGTAATCAG
>JAULXA010000365.1:0-5978 GCA_032118875.1 Flavobacterium sp. | reverse complement strand
ATAATTATGTAAAAAATCACCTTTTGGTTTTCCTAAATCGAAAGAACTGAATTTGGTTAACAATCTCGTTTCTTCTCTGGCTTCATCTCTGTCCCAATTTTCATATTCGATACGATATAGTGCAGAATACATTTCAGCACGACCAACACCATGGAAACAGTGAATTAGAACCGGATAATTGGCTGGATTGTCCATAACTTTATAAAAAGCATCTAAATTTTCTGGTTTTGGCACTTGATCTGAACCAATATTAAAATAATTCAACCCAACAATTTTAGCTGCAGCCTCTTTTTCAGCAATAAGCTCTACTGGAATTTCTGGATTATTGACATCATCACCTGTTCCTGGAAAACGCAAATCGATAATACTTTTGATATTATGTTCTTTTACAAAATCGGCAATTTTATCTGGCGGAATTACACCACTTTTATACACTTTCCCTTCAGAAATGACTTTAAAATTGTGATTGACTTTGTAATCGTAATATTGTTTTCCACCTATAACTGCTCCAATTAGTACAATTGAAAGCAATAGTTGTATGATTCTTTTTTTCATTATTTCGCTGTTAATTTTTTATCAATAATTCTATTAAAATAATCTTGAATGAACGCTTTACAAGCCGTTTCCATGTTATTCATTTCTTTATTTCGTTTCGAAATTAAATTCTTAAGTAGTTCTTTATCATTAATATCGTAAAACCCAATAGCTTTTTTACCATCAAAAACACAAATATAATTTCCACGCATAAAATGGTAATTATTGGTGTTATAATTAATTAAGAAAGGCTTATCTACATTTGACTTATCTACTAAACTTCTTCCCCAACTTCTAAAAGGCTTGTCGTAACCAATTAAATCTAAAACAGTTGGAAAAATATCTATGTGCTGCGCGATAGTTTTATCTACTCCGACTAAATTGCTACTTGGTTTGTAAATCAAAATGGGAACTGCATTTCTATTGATAATTTTATCATAATATTCTTCCATGTAATTCACCTGATTGCAATGATCTGCTGTAATAATGAAAATGGTATTTTCAAACCAAGGTTGTTTTTTAGCTTTTTCGAAAAACTTCTTAAAAGCATAATCTGTATAACCAACAGGTTGATGCATCTGAATTTTTCCTTTCGGTAATTTATTTTTGAATTCTTCAGGAACTACATAAGGTTCATGTGAAGAAACGGTAAAAATGGTACTGAAAAACGGTGCTTTCTTTTTGCTAATCGTTTGATTCATGAATTGCATAAAAGGTGCATCCCAAATTCCCCATGAACCGTCAAAATCTTTATCATTTCCGTATTCCGTCATACCGTAATAATGGTCAAAACCTAAAATATTTCCATAACCTAAAAATCCCATTGAACCATTAGGTGCTCCATGGAAAAAGGAAGTATCATAACCTTTACTCTCTAAACAAGAAACTAAAGATTCTATCTTTTGCTTGGCATAAGGCGAAGAAGTAAAAGCGTCTTTAAAGGAAGGAATTCCAGAAATAATAGACGACATTCCATGAATAGATTTATAGCCATTTCCATAAGCATTAGTAAAAATCAAACTTTTTGTAGCTAACGAATCCAAAAAGGGTGTGTAACTCACATAATCTTTAATATTTGCATCTTTGTTGAAAGCTCCAATATATTCTCTACTCATACTTTCAGTTATAATCAGTACAATATTTGGTGTAGATGGACTATTTAATTTATAAAATTTTATAGGTTGAAAATTCTCATCAACAACAGCTTGGGAGATATTAAAATCCATTTTCTTAAACGATTTTACGCCTAAAGTTCGCAAAAATGTAAAAGGAGAATTCAATACCAAATCGGCATGTTGCGTTTTAGCCACATATCTGTTCGCATCCACTAAATTAATTGGTCGTGTTGTTTTTTTGAAATCACCACGAATACCACCGATACATAATGTAGCGATTACTAAAACTCCAAAAATAGATTTTACCGCATATTTTATCTTCGCATTTTCAACTAAATTATGTTTTACTTTTACTTTTTGATATAAATAGATCCATAAAAAAGAAACAACTATATACAATAAAAAAACATGCCAATATGTAATTAAAAAACGGAATAACATACCTCCTTTAGCTTCTTCATGTTTTAGAATGTCCCAAGCAGCCAATGTTAATCGAGAAAAATTGTATTTATAATAAATGAAATCTACAAAGTTGAAAGAGTAAAATATTAAATTTGAAATGAAATACAAATAGAATAATACCTTTTGAAATTTGGGTTTGGTATTGATAAAAAACGGCAAAATTGACAGTAAAATAAACAATCCATTTACATACAAAATCGCTGTAGTATCAAAAGCTAATCCGTGATAAGATATTTGTAAAAACTCGGAAATTGAGTCCACTTCAACAATTTCGCTATTGTAGACATAAAATAAAACTCTGGCAATAAAATAAAAAAAATAAGCTAATAAAATTCTGTAAAACAGAACCTTATACTCATCCAATCTGAAAATAGATTTCATATTTAAAAAATTAATTATTGCAAAATTAACAATATTAGAAGTTTTACAGTTAAAATATTTATAAATATCTATTTTTTTTATAAATTGCAGTTTAAAACCAATTCAAATGCAAAACGTTACTAGACTTTTCGATTTCCCATATTATCAATTAGAACACCATAATTTACCAGATGCTTTGGTTACAAAATATGGTAATGATTGGGTAAAAACTTCTACACAAGAATACCTAAATAAAGCCAATGCTTTATCAAGAGCATTATTACATTTGGGAATACAAAAAAATGATAAAATTGCTATCATATCTTCTAATAACAGAACAGAATGGCATATATCAGATATTGGAATTTTACAAACGGGTGCACAAAACGTGCCTATTTATCCTACTATTTCTTCAGAAGATTATGAATATATTTTAAATCATTCTGAAGCTAAATATTGTTTTGTTTCGGATCAAGAAGTGTACGATAAATTAAAAGCGGTTCATACAAGAATTCCTTTATTAGTCGAAATTTATTCGTTTAACGAAATTTCTGGTTGTAAAAAATGGAGTGAATTATTAGAATCAGGTTCAGATACTTCTAACCAAAATGCAGTAGAAGAACGTAAAAACAATGTTTTACCATCGGATTTAGCTACGATTATTTATACTTCTGGAACAACAGGAAGACCAAAAGGTGTAATGCTTTCTCATGATAATATTGTTTCTGATGTTTTAAATTCAGACAAAAGAATGCCGTTAAGAAAAGGAAGTACACGTGCTTTAAGTTTCTTACCAATTTGTCATATTTTCGAAAGAATGCTGACTTATTTGTATCAATATGGTGGAATTTCAATTTATTTTGCAGAAAGTATTGAAAAAATATCCGACAATTTAAAAGAGGTACATCCGCATGTCATGTCAGTTGTACCAAGACTTTTAGAAAAGGTATACGATAAAATTTATGCCAAAGGTGCTGATTTAACTGGAATCAAAAAGAAACTTTTCTTTTGGGCTTTAGATTTAGGAATGGAATTCAAACCTTATAATGCAAACGGTGCTTGGTATAATTTTCAATTAGGAATTGCTAGAAAATTAATTTTCTCTAAATGGCAAGAAGGTTTAGGTGGCGAATTAGAACTTTTAGTTTCTGGAAGTGCCGCTTTACAAACGCGTTTAACAAAAGTATTTACTGCAGCTGGAATTCCGGTTATGGAAGGTTACGGATTAACGGAAACATCTCCAGTAATTTCAGTAAATGATATGAGAAATGGTGGTTTCAGAATTGGAACCGTAGGAAGAGTTATTGACAATGTAGAAGTAAAAATTGCAGAAGATGGCGAAATCCTTTGTAAAGGTCCAAACGTAATGATGGGTTATTACAAAGATGAAGCACAAACGGCTGAAGTCATCAAAAATGGTTATTTCCATACAGGTGATATTGGAGAAATTGATGCTGATGGTTTCTTAAAAATTACGGATCGTAAAAAAGAAATGTTTAAAACTTCAGGAGGAAAATATGTGGCGCCGCAAGTTTTAGAAAACACTTTCAAACAATCGCGTTTTATTGAACAAATTATGGTCATTGGTGATGGTGAAAAAATGCCAGCAGCCTTTATTCAACCAGCTTTTGATTTTGTAAAAGAATGGGCAAATAGACATAAAATTGCTATCGGAATTACTAACGAAGAAATTTGTAATAATCCGAAAGTGATAGCTAGAATTCAAGAAGATATTGATGAAGCTAACAAAAAATTCGGGAATTGGGAACAAGTGAAACGTTTTGAATTAACACCAGATGTTTGGTCAATTAACGATGGACATTTAACTCCAACCATGAAATTGAAACGTAAAATTATCAAAGAAAAATACCAAACCCTTTACGATAAAATTTATTCAGCATAAAATGAAAAAAATATTCTTCATTTCGTTAATCTTCGCTTTTTTTTCATGTAAAAAGAGCGAAGATTTTTCGTTACAAAACTATCATACTTTTGCATCAAAAGAAGATCAATATTCTGGTGGAATTAAAATGATTCCGATAAAAACACCAAAAGGAACATTTAACGTTTGGACGAAAAGAATTGGAAACAATCCTAAGATAAAAGTCTTGCTTTTACATGGCGGACCTGGTTTAACGCATGAATTATATGAATCTTTTGAAGGGTATTTACCTAAAGAAGGTATTGAATTCATTTACTACGACCAATTAGGCTCTTATTATTCGGACCAACCAAAAGACAAATCACTTTGGACGAACGAACGTTTTGTGGAAGAAGTGGAACAAGTCCGAATTGCGTTAGGTTTAAATAAAGATAATTTTTACATTTTAGGTCAATCTTGGGGCGGAATTTTAGCCATGGATTATGCGTTGAAATATCAGAAAAACCTAAAAGGATTGATTATTTCCAATATGGTTTCGAGTATTCCGTTGTATAATAAATATGCACAAGAAGTTTTGGGTCCGCAAATGAAAAAAGAAGTCTACGACGAAATTATGCAACTCGAGAAAAACAATGATTTTTCAAACCCCCGTTATACCGAATTGCTTTTTGAACATTATTATACCGAACACATTTTACGCAAACCACAAAATGAGTGGCCAGAATCGATAACCAGATGTTTTAAACACATTAATTCTGAGGTTTATATATCGATGCAAGGTTATAGTGAATTCGGAATTACAGGCGATGCGTATATTAAAAACTGGGATGTTTCTAAACGATTGAAAGAATTAACGGTTCCAACTTTGACAATTGGTTCAAAATATGATACTATGGATCCAGAACATATGAAATGGATGTCAACACAAGTGCAAAATGGACAATTTTTATTTTGTAAAAACGGAAGTCATTTGTCTCAATATGACGATCAAGAAACGTATCTTAAAGGTTTAATTCAGTTTTTAAAAGATGTGGACAAAAAAAATCAAACAAATTAAAATTTCATTCTCAATTATTTTTTATTGTATTGCTTTTTTATATTCTCAACAAAATATAGCGCAAACAACTAGTAAACTTATTGATTCCGTTTCTGTAAATACGACGGAAAGCTTTGCTATTTATTTTCCAAAAAAACATCTTTCAACAGAGAATAATTCAATCGTTTTTATTTTCGATCCATCGGGAAATGGAAAAGTTGGAATTGCGCCATTTATTAAAACTGCGGAAACCTACAATCATATTTTAGTCTGTTCCAATAACTCAAAAAATGGTATTCTAAAAACGAATTTAGACATTGCAAATCGATTGTTTGATTATGTTTTAAATAGCTACAAAATCGACCAAAACAAAATGTATTTAGCAGGTTTTTCTGGAGGTTCGAGATTAGCTTCTACTATTGCCTTACAAACAAACGCTTTCTACGGAGTGATTGCTTGTGGCGCTGGAATTAATGCAGTTGACAAATACATTTTGCCGTCAAATAAATTTAGATATGCAGGATTTGTTGGAAAAAAAGACATGAATTATTCGGAAATGCTAGAAAACAAAATTTGGTTAGATAGTAAT
>JAULXA010000364.1:0-7488 GCA_032118875.1 Flavobacterium sp. | reverse complement strand
ACTAAAGTGTGTTTTATAGCATGTTCTTCTTCGAAGTCTTTTCGTAAAACAATGTCTTCAAATGAAAGTTCAGTCTCAAACCAAATACTTTTATCTGTGTCAAAACTGGTCCAAATTATTTTTTTTTCTACCAATGAAGAAACGGTTAACGATTGCCCAAATTTTGTGGGTAATGCTAAAGCTTTGGCTCCGTTTAAAACCAAATATTCTCCAGTGATTAGGAGTTTTCCGTTTGAGTAGAATGTATTTATCATAAATATTTAACCGCAAGGCTCGCAAAGGTATTTTATTGGATTCTTTTTACTTTTTACTTGGCTCTTTTTACTTGGTTCTTAAACTTTCTAAAAAGTCTACTACTAAATTATGCGAAGCGGTTTGGTTTTCAAAATGCGCGATAACTACTTGCTTTTCTTCTTTGGTGGCTTGGTGTTGGTTTAAAATATTGTTCAGGTGCATTTTCATGTGACCTTGTTGAATTCCTGAAGTGGTAAGTGAACGTAAAGCAGCAAAATTCTGAGCCAATCCGGCAACGGCAACAATTTCCATTAATTCTGTTGCAGAAGGATTTCCTAACATTTCTAAAGAAAATTTCACTAAAGGATGTAAATTGGTTAATCCGCCAACCGTTCCAAGCGCTAAAGGCACATCTAACCAAAAGGTGAAAATTCCGTTTTCTATTTTAGCGTGAGACAAACTCGTATATTTTCCATCTTTACTTGCATAGGCATGCACTCCAGCTTCCACTGCTCTGAAATCATTTCCAGTTGCTAAAACCACTGCATCGATTCCGTTCATGATGCCTTTGTTGTGTGTTACTGCTCTGTAAGGTTCTACTTCTGCGATTTTTACAGCAGTTAAAAACTTTTCTGCAAATTCACTTGAAGTGATGTTTTTGTCTTCATTCAATTCCGAAACTGGACAAGAAACTTCCGCTCGAACCACGCAATTCGGTACAAAATTGCTCAAAATACTCATCACAATTTGAATGGTATTAATTCCAAATTCTTCTGATTTATTTTTGAATGTTTTGGCAAATTGTTCTAAACACGAATTGATAAAATTCGCACCCATGCTGTCTTTCGTTTGAAAAGTAGCGTGCAATTGGTAGTAATTTTCTAAAGCTTCGGTTTTATCCACTAATTGAATATCGGAAATTCCGCCGCCACGTTTTTGCATGTTTTTAGTAATGCCTTCCGTTTCTGAAAGTAAAAAAGGTTTTACGAAGTTGAAATATTCCGTTAATTTTTGTTTGTCGCCTTCATATATAAAATGAACTTGACCAATTTTTTCTGTTCCTAAAATAGTTGTTTTGAATCCGCCACGAGCGCCCCAAAATTTGGCAGCTTTACTTGCAGCAGCTACAACCGAACTTTCTTCAATGGCGAATGGAATTGTATAATTTTTTCCGTTGATAGTGAAATTTGGAGCTACACCTAATGGTAAATAGAAATTCGTAAGGGTATTTTCTATAAACTCATCGTGTAATTTTTGAAGCGATTCATCTGAATTTTTATATTGATGTAAAACAGCTATGGCTTGTTTTGGATTCGTAAAATGGTTGGTAGCAATCCAATTTATTTTTTCTTCTTTAGTCAGTTTCGAAAAACCAGTTTTATTTTGAGTCATTAGTTTTGTATTGATTTGCAAAGGTAATAAAAGTTACTTTTAAAGTGTTTTAATCCATTTTAAAAGTTTAGAATCGAAAAGCTCTTTATCTAACGGTTTAACCACGAAATCGACCATTCCAATTTCAATGCATTTTTCTCTTTCACCTGTAAATATCCCAGCCGTTAAGGCGATTATTATAGCTTTCGGATTAATATTCAAGATTTCTTCAGCCGCTTCATATCCGTTTTTAATAGGCATTTGAATATCCATTAAGGTAAGGTGCGGTTTTTGTATTGCATATTTCTGAATGGCTTCTTCACCATTTTCCGCTTCAATGATCATGGCGTTTTTAAATTGTTTTAAAATTAAAGTTTTAGTCAACAACATATTTATCTTATTGTCTTCCACTATCAAAATTTTAATTTTTTTAGAATTTTCTAAGGCAACATTTTTTTCTAATGGAATAATCTCAACTGGTTTTGAGTCTTTTAAATTGTTTAATTCTTTTTGTAAAGCATCAATTTTAAAAGGTTTTAGTATGATTTTAATTTTATCATTTAATAAATTTTCAACATTACTAGAAATTATAGGTTGCATGATGTACAAATAGAAATTATGTGTTTTTTGTGCTTGCAAAATTTGTTGCCATTGGGTTTCCGACAAGGAATGATAATCTACAAACAATGCATCATTTACGTTTAAATAAATATCTTTAAACTTATTATAATACGTACTATTTATACCATACATATTTAATAAATCATTTAAAATATTACCTGCTTTTTCGTTTCCGTCAATTACTAAAGCATTTTCAATAATTTTGTTTTGAAGTTTGTTATGCTTTTTACAGAATTTTGCTTCCATAACTAATTCAAAGCTAAAATTACTTCCTTTATTTATTTCGCTTTCAATTATTAATTTGGAACCCATTAAACTTAGTAACCTATTGGTTATGGAAAGTCCTAAACCAGTTCCTCCATAATTTCTGGTAGTGGATGAATCTTCTTGTGAAAAAGCATCTAAAATTTTATGCTTGTTTTCTTCTTTAACACCTATTCCTGAATCAACAACTTCAAATTTCAATTTTGTTTTATTATCTTTTGAACCCTGATTGGAAATAATTAATTCAATTTGTCCTTCGTGTGTAAACTTAACAGCATTACTTAATAAGTTAATTAAAATTTGTTTAATTCTGATGTCGTCTACAACAATATCACAAGGCACATCATTTTTAATATCAACTATAATTTCTAAATTTTTCACGTTCGCATTAAACTTAATTAAGTCTATAGCTTGGTAAACCATTGGGTATAATTTTGTTTTCTTTAAATCCAAAACCAATTTCCCAGCTTCAATTTTTGAAATATCTAAAATATCGTTTACAATATCTAAAAGAGATTCTGCCGATTGGTTAACGGTTAGTAAATATTCTTTTTGTAACAAATCGATATCTGTATTTAACAACAACTGACTAAATCCAATAATTCCATTTAATGGTGTACGGATTTCGTGACTCATATTGGCTAAAAACTCCGACTTAGATTTGTTGGAAGATTCTGCTAATTCTTTTTCAATAACGGCTTTTTCGGCTTGTTTTCTTTCGGTAATATCAATTAATACACCTTCCAAATATTCTACTTTTCCGTCTTTTAAAATCCCTTCTCCGTATTCTTCTACCCAAACAATTTTGCCGTCTTTTCTAATAATTCTACAGGTAACTTTATAGGGTTTTTTCTCTTTTAAGGCTTGTTGAATAATTTTTATAGCATTTTTTTTATCATCTGGATGATATAAATTATAAATATGGAAATCGGAATTTAATATTTCAAGTTTGTTATAACCGGTTAAGACTTCAATTTCGTCATTAATAAAAATGATATTTCTTTTTTCGTCTTCCTTAATTAAATATACTGTTGCGGGAATGTTATTCGCTAAAAGTTTAAATTTTTCTTCACTTTCTTTTAGAATTTTTTCATTTTTAATTTTAATTAATGTGGATGAAATATTGTTTGCTAAAATTTGGAGTGTATTTACTTCCTCGTCCGACCATTCTCTTTCTACTTTTTTATCATCGAAACCAATTAAACCAATTAAAAAGTCATCTTTAAAAATCGGAATGATTAATTTAGATTTGATGCCGTTTTTCTTCAAGAAGTTATACATTACTCCCATTTCTCCTTTTTTCTCAATCTTAGAAATCAGTGCTTTGAATGGTTTGTTTGCTAAAATTATGTCGATAAATTCAGGATAAAAACTATGTGGAACATTTTGATATAATGGATCATTTACTTCAAAAGAATTATTTTCCACTCGCCATTCAAATTTGTGGCTTAACAAGTTGTTTTCGTCGTTTTCATAATAATAAAAACGGTCGGCTTTTATGACTTCACCGATAAAATTATTGGCATTTTTAAATACTTGTAAAATATCATTACTTGCTAATAATTGTTCTGTAAACTTTGTAATTTCAAGTAAAATTTCACTTTTATAAATAGCTTGTTTTTCAAGTGCTTTTCTGTTGAAAGACTCTATTGAAATGGCAATAATATCAGAAATTGTTCGGGCAAAATTTATTTCATCATCATCCCATTCATAATCTGTAGTAGTGGTTTCAAAACAAACCACACCTTGCAATTCTCCTTGCAAATAAATTGGAAAATCTAAAAGGGATTTTATATTAAATTTATCGGCATATTCTCGAATAAAAAATGATTCTTGTGGGAATTTTTCAAACGAATTAATTTCTACATAATTTTGGTCAGACAAAGCATCAAAATATTCTGTAGAGTCTTTTTTGAAAATTGTAAATTCATCATGTGGTGTAATGTCATCGTTATCTAAAATAGATTTTAGCACAATTTTATCTGCATAATTTTCCCAATAACTTAGCGAATCTACACGAATACTTTTATACGTTTCTTTGAAAATTTCTGTAATAATTGAATCAATAGATTCTTCATCAGAGAAATTTTTTGTACTTAAAACATTTAAGGTTTTATTGAAATTTTCTAGTTTTATTTTTCGAATATTTTCTAGTTTTTCAATTTCTTTAATTTTAGTAACATCTCTCACAATAGCAGAAAAACCAATAATTTTATCGTGTTCTGTTCTTTTAATACTTACTTTTTGTGAGAACCAAAATATTTCGTCTTTTAAATTTCGAATTGGAAAATCTAGAATTTCAAATTCAGTTTGATCTTCAGCTATTTTGCTGTAAAAATCAATTACTCTTTGTCTGTCTTCCACTAAAATTAAATCGGTAAAATGTGTGCCAATAATGGCGTCATTTTTACAACCAAGAATTTTTAACCCGAACGGATTTATAAAAGTAAAATTCCCGTATTTATCAATCTCATAAATAATATCAGAAGCAAATTGCACCAAGTTTTGATATTGCTTTTCTACCTCAACTTTTTCTGTAATATCATAACCTGAAGCAATAAAAAGATTATCGCCATATTTTGTATCACTCCATTGAATGTATTTTGTTTCGCCTAATTTTGTCTTTACTTTTCTAACAAAAATGGAGTTCGGTTTAAAAATATCATTATAATCTACTTCTCTGAATTCTTCATCACCTGTTAATAGCCAAAATTGCTTATTTAGCACTTCCTCTGGTGTATAACCTAAAATTTTAGTTATAGAATCGCTACAGAATTTTACGTTTCCTAAATTATCACAAGCTAATGTGATGCTGTTAGATTGATTAATGATGTTGTTTGTGAAAATTAACTTGTCATTTGCATTTAATAGATAAGAGCGTCGTGAAAAGTTTATTATCAAGATGATAATGTTGGCAATAATTAAAACAAAATAGACTTCTCTATTGGCTTTGATATTTAAAAATAAGATTAATAAAGCTACTAAAATGAATACTGAAAAAATAATATACGTTTTAAATTTATCGAATACATTGTAAGCGAAAAATAGAATTAACAAAAATTCTGCAGTTACATATAAAGGAATTGTGTTGAGCATTAAGTTTTGAAAACAAATGGCTACCAACAAAACAAAATAGGAAATGAAAATATATTTTAAATTTTTTAATACGATGTTGTAGGTCGATAAAAAATAAAGCAACAAACAAGAAGATCCAAAAATTATTCGCGTGATTAGTTGGTTTTCATTGATTATTTTTAAGAAAATATAAAACCCACCCGTAACAATAACTATTATTCCAAAGTATAACAAATAGTTTTTTTTGTATTCTATAAAATTGTTGTCTGAGAGCGATTTTACATATTCTTTATTAAATTTTAAAGATTTTTGAAAAGTGAAGTTTAAAATACCTCCAAAAATTAAGGCTAATATGGAGAAAAACCACCAAGAACCATAGAAAGGCTCTTTTATAGAAAATGGATAAGATGTAATGATGCCAGAATGGTTGGAAAACATATCTACTTCTCTGATTTTTAAAATATAATAACCAGGTGATAAATTACTAAAAGTGACTTGATTGTTAGATTCTGGTTTACTCCATTGTTTATTGTAATTTTCTAATTTATAAGAATAATATATTTTTTTATTAATCTCACTTGTAGATTGACCCAATTTAAAAGTTAAGAAATTTTGATTGCTTTCAAATTGATGATTTTTTTCAGGAACGTTAAACCATAAATTATTGGATACAAACTCATCATTAAAAATAGATAATGAGGTAATTTTTAAATTGTTCTTTTTATCATTTTTAGGATATACGTAGGTAATATATTTGTACAATCCTTTTACAGTACCAAAATAAACATTGCCATATTTGTCTACATGACCCGAGTTAAAATTAGTTTCTAAACCATCAAATCCGTTAAAAACATTTAGCGTTTCAATTTTATCAATTCCACCCTTCTCAGTAACTTCAATTTTATCAATTCCTTTATTCGAACCAACATATAAATATTGTTTGTGAGTATTTAATGTGTAAATTAACGTAGATGATAATCCATCAGACGTGTTGAATTTTTTTACTTCTAAATTTTTGTTAATGGATGTAATAGAATTTTCTGAAGAATACCAAAATGTTCCATATTGATCTTTACATTTTAAAAAAGTAATTCCTTTTGTTATTTTTTTCTTGTAGTTGAATTTTCTGTTTTTATATTCAAATAAAATAACTCCAACATTGGTTGAAACTAAAAATTGATTTTGTTTGTATTGCTGAACGGAATGGATATAAGTAATATCCAGTTTTTTATTAATGTAGTTATCAATAAAATTAAAATCTTCATCTAAAACATACACACCATTTTCTGGTGTTCCGACAAAATATTTTCCACCTACAGGATCTTGGACAACACTAGTTGAAGGGTTTTTAAATTTAGTATTAAATTTCACTCCATCATATTCCAATAGTCCGATGGAAGAAGCCACTAAAAGTTTGTTGTCGGTATTTTTATATAATTCATGAACTCTTCCGGTGAACGGAATTGTTTTAACAAACTTTAAATTATTAAAATCCGTATTATCAAATTCTAAAATTCCTTTTTTTGAAATAACGGTGTATAATTTATCTTTTACATCTAAAATATTAAAAATGTAGGGCGTGTTTAATTCAGGTGTCCCGTTATATTTTATAAAACTTTGTTTCCCAAACTGGAAAAAACCGAGATAATCAGTTCCAATATTAATAATGCCATTATCTGACAAGATCGATAAATATTCAGATTCTGGAACGCCATTTTTACTATCTAAAATGGTATAATCTTTTTTGTTATATAAAATTCCAATTCCGGTTTCTTTATTTCCAGTAAACCAAATATTGCCATTAGAATTCTGCAAAATATTAGTAATCCCAAAAACCCCATCGCTTTTAGATTTTATGGTGACCAATAACTTACTTGTATCAAAAGCTGTTTTCTTAAATGTGGCTTCAAAAATATTGCCTTT
>JAULXA010000363.1:0-8470 GCA_032118875.1 Flavobacterium sp. | reverse complement strand
ATTAGCTAAAATTGAAGAAGGATCTCAAGGTTCTTTAACTTTCTTAGCCAATCCAAAATATGTCAATTATATTTATGCAACACTAGCAACAATTGTTATTGTGAATAAAAGTTTTGAGCCAGAACACGAAGTAAAAGCAACTTTAATTAAAGTAGATGATGCGTATCAAGCATTTTCAAAATTGTTAGAATATTACAATCAAGTAAAATTGATGAAATCGGGTATTGAGCAACCTTCCTTTGTTTCTGAAGGTGTACAATATGGTGACGATTTGTATTTAGGAAGCTTTTGTTATTTAGGTCAAAATGTAAAAATTGGGAATAATGTAAAAATATATCCGAATACTTTCATTGGCGACAATGTAATTATTGGAGATAATTGTGTTTTCTTTGCAGGCGTTAGAATTTATTCGGAAACGGAGATTGGTAATAACGTAACCATTCATTCTGGATCAATTATTGGTTCTGACGGTTTTGGTTTTGCGCCACAAGAGGACGGAACCTATTCAAAAATTCCGCAAATTGGAAATGTAATTATTGAAGATAATGTGGAAGTTGGTTCTTGTTCAACTATAGATAGAGCAACATTAGGTTCAACATTCATTAGAAAAGGTGCGAAATTAGACAATCAAATTCAAGTGGCACACAATGTAGAAATTGGAGAAAATACCGTAATTGCAGCGCAAACAGGTATTGCTGGTTCTACAAAAATTGGTAAAAACTGTATGATTGGCGGTCAAGTTGGTATTGCAGGGCATTTAGTAATTGGTAACAATGTTAAAATTCAGGCACAATCAGGTATTGGTAAAAATTTAAAAGACGGAGAAGTAGTTCAAGGAAGTCCAGCCTTTAACTATAGTGATTTCGCAAAATCATTCGTGCATTTTAAAAACTTGCCAAAAATTATAAAAGATTTAGAAGATTTAAAAAAGGATAATAAATAAAATCATGTTAAAACAAACGACTTTAAAAAGCGAAATTTCATTAACAGGTGTAGGTTTACATACTGGTCAGGAAGTAACAATGACTTTTAAACCGGCACCAGTAAATAACGGATTTACATTTGTACGAATCGATTTAGAAGGCGCTCCAATTATTGAAGCCGATGCCAATTATGTAGTAAATACACAACGTGGTACTAATTTAGAAAAGTTAGGTGTAATGATACAAACTCCGGAGCATGTTTTGGCTGCTTTAGTTGGTTGTGATTTAGACAATGTAATTATCGAATTAAATTCATCAGAGTTACCTATTATGGATGGTTCTTCAAAACATTTTGTAGAAGCATTAGAAAATGTAGGTTCAGCTGAACAAGAAGCAGAAAGAAAAATTTATGTTGTAAAAGACGTAATTTCTTATTTAGATGAAGCTACAGGTAGCGAAATCACAATTATTCCAAGTGAAAATTATTCGGTTACTGCAATGGTAGATTTCGGTACGAAAGTATTAGGAACTCAAAATGCAAACATGAAAAATATTTCTGATTTTAAATCGGAAATTTCAGCTTGTAGAACGTTTAGTTTTTTACATGAATTAGAATCGCTTTTAAATAACGGATTAATTAAAGGTGGCGATTTAAACAACGCAATTGTATATGTAGATAAAGAAATTTCTACAGAAACCATGTCAAGTTTACAAAAAGCATTCAATAAAGAGTCTATTTCTGTTACAGAAAATGGAATTTTAGATAATCTGACGTTGCATTTTCCAAACGAAGCGGCTCGTCATAAATTATTAGATATTGTTGGTGATTTATCTTTAATTGGAACAAGAATTCAAGGAAAAGTTATCGCAAACAAACCAGGACATTTTGTAAATACTCAATTTGCGAAAAAACTTTCAAAAATTATTAAACTAGAAGAAAAAAATAATATTCCAGTTTACGATTTATTTAAAGAACCTGTTTTAGATATTCACGGAATAATGGATTTGTTACCACACAGACCACCATTCTTATTAGTAGATAAAATATTAGAATTATCAGATACGCATGTAGTTGGATTGAAAAATGTAACTATGAACGAACCATTCTTCGTAGGACATTTCCCAGGAGCACCAGTTATGCCAGGAGTTTTACAAGTTGAAGCAATGGCACAAACAGGAGGAATCTTAATTTTAAGTACGGTTCCAGATCCAGAAAATTACCTTACATTTTTTATGAAAATAGATAATGTGAAATTTAAACAAAAAGTTTTACCAGGCGATACCTTAGTTTTTAAATGTGAATTAATTACTCCTATCAGAAGAGGAATTTGTCACATGCAAGCATATGCTTATGCAAACGGAAAATTAGTTTCAGAAGCAGAATTAATGGCGCAAATTGTAAAAGTTAAAAACGATTAATTATGAAATCGCACATATAAAATAGTTTTTTCAAAAAAAAACACAATTAAAAAAAATGCGATAACATATATTACCAATGACAAAAAAAATTAAAAATATATGAATCAACCCTTAGCATACGTACATCCAGGAGCAAAAATTGCAAGAAATGTAGTTATCGATCCTTTTACAACCATTCATAATAATGTAGAAATTGGCGAAGGAACTTGGATTGGTTCTAACGTGACTATTATGGAAGGCGCTCGAATTGGAAAAAATTGTAATATTTTTCCAGGAGCAGTAATTTCTGCAGTTCCTCAAGATTTAAAATTTGGTGGAGAAGATTCATTAGCTGTAATTGGCGATAATACTACAATTAGAGAATGTGTAACCGTAAATAGAGGTACAGTTGCTTCAGGAAAAACAGTAATTGGAAAAAACTGTTTAATTATGGCAACAGCACATATTGCTCATGATTGTGTTATTGGTGATAATTCTATTATTGTAAATGGTGTAGCTTTAGCGGGCCACGTTACAGTTGGCGAATATGCAGTAATTGGTGGTTTAGCCGCTGTGCATCAGTTTATTTCAATTGGAGATCATGCAATGGTTTCTGGTGGAAGTTTAGTTCGTAAAGATGTTCCTCCTTTTTCAAAAGCAGCAAAAGAACCTTTGTCTTACGTAGGAATTAACTCAGTTGGATTAAGAAGAAGAGGTTTTTCAACAGAAAAAATAAGACAAATTCAAGATATTTACCGAATTTTATACCAAAAAAACTACAATACGTCTCAAGCAATGAGTATTATTGAAGCAGAAATGGAAGCCACTCCAGAAAGAGATGAAATTTTAGATTTCATTAGAAATTCTTCTCGTGGTATTATGAAAGGTTATACTGGAAGCGTATAAAAATTTAAAAACATAAAATTAAAACAAACAAAATGGCAAGTACATCAGATATTAGAAATGGTTTATGTATAAAATTTAACCACGATATTTATAAAATTATTGAATTTTTACACGTAAAACCAGGAAAAGGACCAGCGTTTGTAAGAACTAAATTAAGATCATTAACTAACGGAAAAGTATTAGATAACACGTTTTCTGCAGGACACAAAATTGATGTGGTAAGAGTAGAAACTCAAACGTACCAATTTTTATACCCTGAAGGAAATGATTTTCACTTTATGAATATCGAATCTTTTGAACAAATTACCTTGAATAAAAACATTTTAGATGCACCAGATTTATTAAAAGAAGGTACAAATGTAATGGTTCAAATTAATACAGAAACAGATTTACCTTTATCTGTTGATATGCCAGCATCTATTATTTTAGAAGTTACTTATACAGAACCAGGTTTAAAAGGAAATACAGCTACAAATGCTACAAAACCTGCAACTGTAGAAACTGGTGCAACAATAAATGTGCCTTTGTTTATTAATGAAGGTGACAAAATTAAAATTGACACAACCTCTAGTTCTTATATGGAACGTGTAAAAGAGTAATTGAAATAAATGAAATTTAACAAAACATACACTCTAAAACAAATTGCTGAAATCATCAATTCTAAGTATATTGGAACTGATGATTTTCCAGTTCATGGTATGAATGAAATTCATGTGGTGGAACCTGGTGATATTGTTTTTGTAGATCATCCAAAATATTACGATAAAGCCTTACAATCTGCGGCAACAATTGTACTGATTAATAAAGAAGTAGAATGCCCTGAAGGTAAAGCTTTATTAATTTCTGACGATCCATTCAGAGATTTTAACGTGCTAACCAAACATTTCAGACCTTTTCAATTTTCAAATGTTTCTATTTCAGATTCTGCAAAAATTGGTGAAGGAACTGTAATTCAACCGAATTGTTTCGTTGGGCATAATGTTCAAATAGGAAAAAATTGCCTAATTCATTCTAATGTTTCTATTTACGATAATACCGTTATTGGTGATAATGTAATTATTCATGCTGGAACTATTTTAGGAGCTGATGCATTTTATTACAAAAAACGCCCAGATGGTTTTGATCAATTACTTTCTGGTGGGCGAGTGGTGATTGAAAACAATGTTGGAATTGGAGCACTTTGCACGATTGACAAAGGAGTTACTGGTGATACAACTATTGGTGAAGGTACTAAAATTGACAACCAAGTTCATGTTGGCCACGATACTGTAATTGGTAAAAAATGCTTAATCGCTTCTCAAACGGGAATTGCAGGTTGTGTAATTATTGAAGACGAAGTAACACTTTGGGGACAAGTTGGTACAACTAGCGGAATTACTATCGGTGCGAAAGCTGTAATTATGGGACAAACGGGCGTAACAAAATCAGTTGAAGGTGGAAAATCGTATTTTGGAACTCCAATTGAAGAATCTAGAGAAAAATTAAAACAACTGGCAAATATTAAACGTATTCCTGAAATCATAGAAAAACTAAAATAATGACTCCAAAAGAAATTGTACAAGAATTATATGCTAATGATGGTTTAAGAAATAGAGATTTTTTAAATGAAGTGCTTCATGAAAATATGCTTTTAGAATGGCATAGTTCTGAAGGTTTACTAGTTAAGGATAAAAATTCGATTTTAGATTTAGCTACTGAATTGAAAAATAATTTTTCTATTTTTAGTTCTGATATTTTACATTTAACTGCTGAAAATAATTTGGTATCAATCGCTTTTAATCATTTTGGAGCAAGTATTGAAAATCAAAAAGATTTGATTTTAATCGGAAGATTTATGGCTATTTGGGAATTTGAAAATGATAAAATCATTAAAGGATACCAAATTAGCAAACCTGCTTAAAAAAAAGTAGAAAAAAATTAATTTATTACTGGCAAAAAACTTATTTTTGCTCAACTTTTAAAAAACAAATAACATCATGAGTGTTTTAGTAAATAAAAATTCAAAAATTATAGTTCAAGGATTTACAGGAAGTGAAGGAACTTTTCACGCTTCTCAAATGATTGAATATGGTACAAACGTAGTTGGTGGAGTAACTCCAGGTAAAGGCGGAACTTTACATTTAGACAGACCCGTTTTTAATACAGTAAAAGATGCTGTAAAAACTGCTGGTGCTGATACTTCAATTATTTTTGTTCCACCAGCATTTGCTGCAGATGCTATTATGGAAGCTGCCGATGCAGGTATTAAAGTAATTATTTGTATTACAGAAGGAATTCCTGTTGCAGACATGATTAAAGCATACGATTTCATTCAAGGTAAAGACTGTCGTTTAGTTGGTCCAAACTGCCCAGGTGTTATCACTCCAGGTGAAGCTAAAGTTGGTATTATGCCAGGTTTCGTTTTCAAAAAAGGAAATGTAGGTATTGTTTCTAAATCAGGAACTTTAACATATGAAGCAGCTGACCAAGTTGTAAAACAAGGTTTAGGAATCACTACAGCTATTGGTATTGGTGGAGATCCAATTATCGGAACTACAACAAAACAAGCTGTTGAATTATTAATGAACGATCCTGAAACAGAATGTATCATTATGATTGGTGAAATTGGCGGTCAATTAGAAGCTGATGCTGCGCATTGGATTAAAGCTGACGGAAACCGTAAACCAGTTGTTGGATTTATCGCTGGAGAAACTGCTCCAAAAGGTAGAACAATGGGTCACGCAGGTGCAATTGTTGGTGGTGCAGATGATACTGCTGAAGCTAAAAAACGCATCATGAGAGAATGTGGTATTCACGTAGTAGATTCTCCTGCAGAAATTGGTAAAAAAGTAAAAGAAATTATGGGATAATATCCTGTATTTAAAATACATAGTAATAAAAGCTCCTTTTTTATGGAGCTTTTATTAATTATAATAATCAAGTTCACTTGGCGCCTTTAAGCCTTAGTGACAAATCAAATAATAAAAATGGAAAAAGAATTAAAAAAATACAAATCAACAAATAGTTTCTTGTTTACTGCTGATTTAAGTTTAGAAGAAGTTTGTAATGCTCCAGACGGTGCAAGTGGTGTTTTCTTAGTGTACGATGCAAGTAACGAAGAGAAACAATTAATTATGGTTGGTTCAACTGGAACGGTACAAAATGACGGAACTTTAAAAGTAAAAAGCGGTGGTTTATACGATAAAATTGTAAACGGGCATCAATTTGCTAAAACAGGAAGAAAATATTCTTGGCCAACACAAATGAAAAAAGAAGAAATTGAAACTTTAGAAGTAGTTTGGTATGAAACTTTTACTGAGAAAGTAAAAGCTATTCCAACATTTGTTGAAGCAACAGTTTTACAAAGTTATTTAAAAGAAAATGGTACACTTCCAAAATGGAATGTAGCTTTCTAAGAATAAAATATATTTAAAAAAAATCCCGTTCTGATTATTTCAGAACGGGATTTTTTATTTTAATTAAATGGGTCAGACCATTTTGTATTCGTATAAACATCTGTTCCAGATAGCGTTCTTAAAAACGCAATTACCGAATTGACTTCAGCCGCCGTTAAGTTCAATTGCTGACCATTTCCACCAGGCATTAATCTAGGATCTAAGTTCGTGTTTCCTGGTGCAATGTTAATCGTACCGTAATGTCCAATTGCCGCTTGAAGTGTAGTAATTACTCCTGTATGCATCATTTGTCCATTTGTTGTTCCATCAACTTTTACTAAATCACGCAAGGATGGCGCTCTGGTATTGGTAATATCAATTCCAACACCCGAAATGGTTCCAATTATGCCATTATTTCTTGTGTTTGGATCAATATCAAATTCTGGAGCTCTATGACAACCTGCACAACCAATTCCTCCACCAGTTCGAACTCCAGAAGCATTAAAAGTTGGAGGTGTTAAAAATATGTTTTTTCCATTATTTTCTTGAGCTGTGAAATTTGAAAATGGCGCACCATCATTTGGAGCACTGGCTCTTCCAATATCGTATTTTGAATCGAAAGATTGAATACTTCTAATAAATTGCGCTAAAGCAAATTGTATTTTAGTTTCTGTAATTTCTTCGGAACCATAAACAAATTTAAATAATTCCTTATAATAATCAACTGCGCTTAATTTCGTAATTAAATCGTTAAAAGATAAATCTCCACCAGTTCCACTAAATCCCATTTCACCATGATCTTTAATTGGCATTGTGGTTTGAATCTCTAAACTAGCAGCTCTTTCATCCCAAAAGAATTTCGATTCAGTAGCAAATCTAGTATTAATCAATCGCATCGAATGTCTTCCAGTTGTACCATTTACTCCAGTACTTGTAACCGTATTGTCACCAAAAGCAACTTCTTGTTTATGGCAACTTGAACAGGATACAGTATTTGTAGCAGACATTTTTTTATCATAAAATAAGATTCTCCCTAATGTAGCACCTTTATCTGAAATTGAATTTAATCCGCTATTGTCTTTTGAAATATAAGCTGGGATGGTTTGATTAGCATAATTAGCTAAATTTTTTAAATCGACAGAATTACCAAATTCAGCTTCAACTGCAGGATAGGATGGAATTATAGCCGTGTAACTTTTTTCGTCATTATCATTACAGGATGATAATGTTACTACAATTGTAAAAAACAATAAGATTTTGGATAGTTTCATAGTTCGGGGAGTTTAGGTTGATATGGTTTAGACTAATAAAAAACAAAAAGGTTTAATGGTAAAGATGTTTTTTATTACTTTAAATTATTATTATATTTGGCTTCAATATAAAGTACATTATTTAAATATAATTATAACATGAAATTATTAGAAGGAAAAGTTGCCATTATTACTGGAGCAAGTAGAGGAATTGGAAGTGGAATTGCAAAAGTATTTGCACAAAACGGAGCAAATGTTGCATTTACCTATAGTTCATCTGCAGAATCTGCATTAGTTTTAGAAAATGAATTAAACGCTTTAGGAATTAAATCTAAAGGTTATAAATCAAATGCTGCTGATTTTAACGAAGCTCAAAAATTAGTGGATGATGTAATGGCTGATTTTGGAAATATCGATATTTTAATCAACAATGCCGGAATTACAAAAGATAATTTATTAATGCGTATGTCTGAAGAAGATTTTGACGCCGTAATGAATATCAACTTAAAATCGGTTTTCAATATGACTAAAGCAGTTCAGAAAATCATGCTTAAAAACCGTAAAGGTTCTATTGTAAACATGAGTTCTGTAGTTGGAGTTAAAGGAAATGCTGGTCAAG
>JAULXA010000362.1:0-2450 GCA_032118875.1 Flavobacterium sp. | reverse complement strand
CGGAATGCTTACCTTTTTTATGGTAAATCAATTGTTGATGAATGAAAAAGATGCTAATTTACAATATGGTGCTACTCAAGCTTTTGTTTATGCTTTTACTTTTGTTGGTGGATTATTTGCCGACAAAATTTTAGGATATCGAAAATCGTTATTTTGGGGCGGTATCATGATGATTATTGGAAGTGCTATTTTGGCAATAGATCCAAAAGAATTCTTTTTTTTAGGAATATCATTTACAGTTATTGGAACTGGTTTCTTTAAACCAAATATTTCCACAATGGTAGGGACTTTATACAAAGCTAATGACGCCCGAAGAGATGCTGGTTTCTCCTTATTTTATTCAGGAATAAACATCGGTGCGCTATTAGGTGGTTATGCTTGTATTTATTTAGGGAAAAATTATTCGTGGAATATCGCGTTTGGTTTGGCCGGAATTGTCATGACAATTAGTTTAGTTACTTTCTTATTTACTCAAAAAAGTTTAGCAACTATTGGGCTTTCTCCTTTATCTCATTTGCAAGATTCTAAAAGAAAATTATATGAGTATGCAACCTATATTGGAACGATAGTTGCCATTCCATTAATTATGACGATGGTTTCTAATCCTGAATATACGGATTATTTCATGTATACCATAGGACCAATTACCTTATTATATTTAGCTTATGAAATGCGAAATTTTTCCATTCAAGAAAATAAAAAACTACTTGCCGCAATGGTATTTATCCTTTTTTCTATTTTATTTTGGGCATTTTTTGAACAAAGTGGTGGCTCATTAAGTTTGTTTGCTGCAAATAATTTGGACAATGATTTTTTAGGTATTAATTTAGATCCGAACGGAGTCAACAATGCAGCTAATTCGCTTTTTGTTATCATTTTTGCACCGCTTTTAGGTTTGGTGTGGATTTGGTTGAATTCAAGAAAATCGGAACCTAATACTGTAGTAAAATTTGGCTTAGGATTTTTATTTTTAGCATTGGCTTTCTATACGTTTTATTTTACACGCTTTTTTGCAGATGTTAATGGAATGACGTCATTAGAAATATTCACTTTAGCTTATTTTGTGATCACGTTTGGTGAACTTTGTTTGTCACCAATTGGACTTTCAATTATGACAAAACTTTCACCAATAAAATTACAAGGTGTAATGATGGGAATGTGGTTTTTGGCAAGTGCTTACGGCCAATATGCAGCTGGAATTTTAGGTGCAGGTATGTCAAGTACAAATGAAAATGCCACAAAAGCAGAAAAATTAATAACCTATACTGATGGTTATGAACAATTAGCCATTTATGCTTTGATTTCTGGGATAGTTTTAATTATCATATCACCATGGGTTAAAAAATTAATGCAAGATGTTAAGTAACTTACTTTTTTAGGCACACTATTTGTATATATTTGTAAAATAATTTTAAGATAAAGAACATGAAGAAAATAATCTTAGTATTCGCTTTTTTAGTTAGCGGATTTATAGCACAAGCTCAAGAATTAAATTGGCATACCGATATGGCAAAAGCTACTGAAGCTTCTTTAAAAGAAAATAAGCCATTATTGTTGTTTTTCACAGGCTCAGATTGGTGTGGATGGTGCATTAAATTACAAAAAGACGTTTTAAAAACAACTGAATTTGCAACTTGGGCTACTCAAAATGTTATTTTAGTAGAACTAGACTTCCCTAGAAGTAAACCACAAGATCAAAACATAAAAATGCAAAACCAACAATTGGCACAAACTTTTGGTATTCAAGGTTATCCAACCGTTTGGTTTGTAAATCCTGTAAAAACTCAAGATAACAAAGTGAATTTAACTGGTTTAGGTTCGTTAGGGTACGACAAATCTGCAACAACTTGGATTACCAATGCCAATACGTTTTTAGCAAAAAAATAAAGATTAATTTAATCTGTAAAATCCCTTTTCGGCAGTGGCATGAAAAGGGATTTTTTCTTGCTCACAAGTCGCCTTCCAAAGTTTTACATAACTTTTATAATTAGAACCATCGGCAATAATTTGCTGTGGTTTTATTTCAGAAATTAATCGTCTCAAATTGATTTTTGGCGATTGCGTTAACACTACAACATCCGGTTTTTGTTTCGAATTGTACACACCCAAACTATCAACACATAGTATCTTTTTCTTAAAAGCATATACATTTTTCACCGGTTCAATGTGATAGTTTTTTACGAATTTACCACGTGTATACGCTTCAATCGTTTGTTTCGAATTCGTAATATCATCGGTATAAAAAATAGCAGAATTTTGCTTCGTTTCCACAAAAAGATTGTGCTTCATCACATTAAAAACCACAAATTCATTATTGCCTTTTTCTTTAGTATTCAACAGGAAATAACCCATTTGAAATAGTAAAACAGCCATTAAAATTGGACTTAAATTTTTAATTTTTGGATGATAAACAAAGTAAATTACACAACCAATTATAACATACAAGAGCA
>JAULXA010000361.1:0-16303 GCA_032118875.1 Flavobacterium sp. | reverse complement strand
GCTGATTTTCAATTCGTAAAACTGATCTAAAACTTGACTAATTTGTACGTTTTCAATCGCAATATTATTGGTTTCGTTGGCTTCAACGGTTTGATAATATAAGGAAGACGCTTCGCTTAAATTGGTTTTCAATTCGTCTTTTAAACCAACTGCATCGGAAATAAATAAAATATCTTTCGGAACGCCAGGTTTTTTAGCTTCAATTCGTGTAACAATCGCAGCAGGATTAAATGGAGTAGAAGAGTAGTTTAAGTTTTGTAATTCTTTTTGAATGTTACGAATGTTCGTATCGTAGAAATTTTCGTCGTTGGTTAGAACCGATAATTGTTGGTCTTCTGGCGTATTTTCCAATAAATCTTGAATCGTTCTTTTTAATAATTCGCCACTATTTCCTTTGGCTTGCATGGAAAAGGAGTTATCGACAACAAGAATCAATTCATTGTTTTTTTTATCGAAATCTTTGGCTTTGAAAAATGGTTGTGCGAAGGCTAAAATTAAAGCGGCTAATAAAAGTAAACGTGTTGCTAATAAAAGCCATTTCTTAATTGTGGAGCTTTTTCGGGTTTGAATTTCGAGTTCTTTCAGCAATTTAACGTTGGTGAATTCTTGTTTTTTAAATCGTCTCAATTGAAAAAGGTGTACCAAAATTGGTATAATCAATAGAAATAAAAAATATAGAATTTCTGGGTTTTTAAATTGCATTTCTTAAAAAGATTTTTCAAAAATACTAAAAATTATGGACTTGGTGTAATTTGTTTTTGCTTTAATATTTTTTACCACAGATTCGCAGATTTTTATAAAAGTGTATAAATCTGTGAATCTGCGGTTAATCTGTTATTTCTTCTTTTTCTTTTCGTCACGTTTTCTTTCAATTCCTCTATTTCTAGAAGCGGTTTTTCTTGGTGTTCTTTTTCCTGGACCACCTAAATTGACCTTGCTGTTTTTCTCCGATTTTTTCTCATAAGCATCTCCACCTGTTTTTTTAACACGTTTCAAAAGTGTTTTCACTTTCTTCTGATCTTTCTCGAATTCTAAACGTTGTTGTTCAATTTTTACACCAGCTGGAATCTCGTGCATTTTAATTTCCGTTTGCATTAACATTTCCACTTCCAATTGGAATTCGTCTTCTTTCGGACCAATAAAACTGATAGCAATACCTTCTTTATCGGCACGACCGGTACGACCAATTCTGTGCATATATTGTTCTGGAATTTCAGGAAACTGCATGTTAATTACGTGTGTAATATCGGTAATATCCAATCCACGCGCCATAATATCGGTAGTTACTAAACCTCTAATTTCACCGTTTTGGAAATTTTCCATCATGTTCAAACGGTAATTCTGTGTTTTATTCGAGTGCACCGTTCCAAACTGACCTGGGAAATCTTCTTCTAAATGTTCCAATAAGAAATCGGCCATTCTTTTACTGTTTACAAACAATAAAATTCGGCTATACGATTCGTCTGCTAATAAATGTTTCAGTAAATTGACTTTCGTTAAAAAGTTCGGTACTACATAAGCACGTTGTTCAATTTGCTCAAGTGGCGTTCCACTTGGTGCTAAAGAAACTTCTTCAGGAAATTCGAAAAATTCATCTAATAAATCATCTACTTCTTCTGTCATGGTTGCTGAAAACAAAATATTTTGTCTTTTCGAACGCATCATAGATAAAATAGAAGTCAATTGCACTCTAAATCCTAAATTTAAAATTTCATCAAATTCATCGATGACTAATTTCTGTAAATCGTCAAAACGCAATACGTTATCTAAAGCCAAATCCATGATTCTACCTGGTGTTCCCACCACAATATCAATCCCAGAATAAATGTCTTTTTTTTGTGTATTTATATTCACACCACCATAAACGGCAAGCGAACGAACGCTCATGTATTTGGTCAATTTTTCAATTTCTTCGTGTACTTGAACTACTAATTCACGAGTAGGCACTAAAATTAGCACTCTCGGAATATCTGTAGCTACAAATCGCCACTGTTTTAAAATAGGTAACAAATAGGCAAACGTTTTACCCGTTCCTGTTTGCGCAATTCCCATGACATCTCTACCAGACATGACGATTGGGAAAGCTTTTGCTTGAATTGGAGTTGGAGTAGTAAAACCTAAATCGTCTATAGCTTTTTGTAGCGAAATTGGAAGATTAAGTTGTTCGAATGTAACCATTTGTATGAAAATTTATGCAAAGATAGTCATTGAGACCTTGTGAAGCAACCTTTTAGGTGGTTTATAAGTTTTTGATTTGTAGTTTATTGTTCTCGAAATCGTACTTTTGCGTTTTACTTTTGCCTTTTGCCTTTTTACTTGGCTCTTAAATATTAAAAATGAAACACGAAATTATTATCACGCAAGACGGCTCAACGTCTATATATATTCCAGAATTGGATGAAACCTATCATTCTAAATTTGGTGCGATTCAGGAAGCAAAACACGTTTTTATTAAAAATGGTTTAGATTTATTTGAAGAAGATTCTGAAATTTCCATTTTAGAAATTGGTTTTGGAACGGGTTTGAATGCTTTAATTACGATGTTAGAAGCCGAGAAACGCAATTTGAAAATCAATTATGTTGGAGTAGAAGCGTACCCAATTGCTTTAGAGGAGATTTCGCAATTGAATTATGTAGAACAATTAGAATCGCTAGAAAAACAAGTCGATTTTGATAAAATGCACACTTCAACTTGGGAAGAAGAAACTAGTATAAATTCGAATTTTACTTTAACGAAAAGAAAGCAGTTTTTTGCTGATATTACTGATGAAAACACCTTTGATTTAATTTATTTTGATGCGTTTGGATTTACAGTTCAACCTGATTTGTGGAACGAAGAAATTTTCGAAATTATGTACAAATCGTTAAAAAATAGAGGAATATTAACTACTTATGCCTGTAGAACTTCTATAAAAAACGCGATGCAACAGGTTGGTTTTCAAACTTTAAAATTACCTGGAGCGCCTGGAAAACGAGAAATGTTAAGAGCCTTGAAAAATTGGTAAAAATTTAACTAAAAAATAAAGTATAAAAAGGGCTTTGTATTGTTTTTATTAGTAAATTTACAATAATGAGTTAACAGTTGTTCAACTTAAAAAAGTAAGATAATGGCAAGACAAATTTTAATGTATACCAAATCTATTTTAGAACGTGTGAGTTTTGATGTAGTGCTATTTTGTAAGGAGCTTGAAAAAGCAACAAGGGTTTTATTACCCTTTGAATTAGATGAACTAAGAGAATGGTTACTTAGTTTCACAGAAGAAAAACCAGAATTAAGGCAGTGCATAATTTACATAGATAATTAGAAAAGAAAAATCCCGTTTTGATTCATCAGAACGGGATTTTTTTTGAATACAAATTCTGGAAATAAGACTTATAAATCTTCTTTTTCTCCATCAAGCCAGCGTTCCATCATAACTCTTTCAGAAGGTAATTGGTGTGTGCCACCTGCTAAAATATCTAAAAATTTATCCCAAAGATTTTTCTCTTCCTTAAATTCATTTTTAAAATTCACAAGTGCTTTATAATAGTCGTTTTGATATTCCACAGCTTCCTGATAACTAAAATCTAATGGGATTTTATCTACAATTATTTTTGTAATGCTATTTAATTCTTCTGGGGTGTAGCGTTCAATCATTTGCAATAAAACGCGGCATGATTCTACATGTTTCACCAGTTTTTCTAATAGTGAAGTTTGAATTTTAACAAATTCTTCCTCCCATTGTGAATGAACAGTTTCAGGTAACAATTGGAATCCAATATCAGCGGTTTTTTTTGAATTTTCTTTCAAATCAATAAGATGTAAAGACAATTTTTTCCATAATTCAGGATACATTTCCTTTACTTTTTGGTCGATATTTTCTTTAGCTGAAGTAAGCGCGTTATTAATGCTTGTTATGGTTGTAGTTACTTTTTGTAAAACACCATTCCACTGTGCTGCAATTTCTGGTGATGTAGAAGTTTCAATAAGTGACGAACCTTTTTTATTCAGTTCATTTAAATTATTTTCAATTTGCAACAATTCGGTATAGTCTAATTCTAAAGTTGCTTTAAAATTTTTTATAGATAATAAAGCTCTTAGTCCAGGATTATGACTTTTATTGACGTTTTTCAATTCCGTTTTTTCTTCAGTTATAGCTTTAACTATAATTTCGTTTTCTTTTTTTGCTTCCATCATTTTTAGATTTAAAGGATGATTTGGTTAAGAATCTGCAAACTCAGACACTAATGCTTTGATTTGTTTGCGATCCGATTTTAATAATTTTTTCTGTTCTCTAATCATATCTTGATATTCAGGATTTAAATACTCTAAATCATCTTCAAAGACAGTTTTATAAGTTTGTTTTGCCTGCTCTTCTCCGAATTTGCAAGAGCTTAAAATCGCCTTTCTATCTTTACCTGTAAGCGCTGCCTTCACATCCATCCATACTCGGAAAAATTTTCCAGAAACTTTTGTGCCTTCAGTTACCTCGCCACCAAGCTTAGTTACTTCTTCAACTAGTTCTCTTTTGCAATTTTCACTGGTTAAAATGAATCCTGCAAATAAAGATTTTAGATCCAATTCTTCTGTTTCATCAGATGCGGTTTTATATCCTTCAATTCTGTCGTTGTTGATGGTAATTAGTGAATTAAGTACATCAATTGTTTTCTCGTTTTTCATTTTATCTGATTTATTTAATTATTATTTGTAATAATGTAAAAGTATCACTGTCTGTTAATTAAAGTTTTACATAATTATTTCAAATTGTTTCCTGATTCCTACTTTACTTTTTTTTAAAATAAATTTTAAGGATTATAAAATAAATTTAGAGAATGATTTTTTGGATTTTTTTCTAAACGATTCTATTGAGATTAAAGTCAAAAAAAATGGAATTAATTCTACCTAAAAGGGTTGTATGTTTACGCTATATAAAAAAAAAGACCTCAAACTAAATGTTTGAAGTCTTGATTGACATTTTTCTTATTTTCTAATTATAATACTTTGTAATGTATTCAATTAGATTTTCATCACTCATTTTGTTAGAAGTACTTTCACTTGAAACTGCATTTTTATATTGTGGAGTTTCAGCTAGAAATTTCATAAACTGTTCTTGGATTTGTCCAGTTCCAGTGATATGTATTTCATCTACGTTTTGCATTTTACTAGCAATTTCTTTGAAGAATTTTTGAGTTAAACTAATTTCTTGATTGTTTGTAGTTTTCTCATTGGAGTGATTATCTGGTCCAGCATTTTCAACGTGCCCAAGAATAATAAATTCTCCATTATCAATATCTTCTTTTCCTACGATTGTCGCATTTTGTGAATCCATCCAAATACCAAACGACTTTTTGTTTTTATCATTCATAATTTTACTTTTTATTAAAGGTAACCTTCTGAAAATTAATATCTTGTTTTTTGGCTTAAGTTTGTGATTAAATGATTTTGGTATATATGTTACAAAAGTTCTGCGATCTGACCATAGGTTAAACGCTTATTTACTTGCTAATATAATTTTTTCCAGCGGACTTGTGTGTAAATTGCAAACTTCTGTTAAATAATAGTCCGAAATATGTTTTAATACAATTCCAAATGTTTAGGATACTAGATAATAGTCATTCTTGCTTACAAAGTCAAACTTGTTCATTCGGTTTTTTGGAGAACCTCAATTATTTTACTGTATAGCAGTTGTTCATCAATGGGTTTAGAAATATAATCATTCATTCCTACTGACAGGGCTTTTTCCACATCAATAGAAGTAACATCAGCGGTAAGAGCTATAATGGGGATATTAGATTTCATCTTTTTCCTAACGTGATCGGTGGCATCAAAGCCATTCATTTCTGGCATTTGTAAATCCATCAAAACAAGGTCGTACTTCTTTTGTTGAAGTTTTTCAATCGCAATTTTTCCGTTGTCTGCAATGTCCACTTCAAAGCCAAAGTCAGTAAGTAATATTTTTATTAAAAGCTGATTGAGAGGCATGTCTTCGGCAACCAATACGGATATGTTTTTTATATCAACTTGTTTGTTCGAGACTTGTTCAGTTTCGTGCTTTATTTTTTGGTTTGTTTTTGCAAAACTTAATTGAAAACTAAAGGCAGACCCTTTGCCTAATTCGCTTTCCACTTGTATCGTTCCATCTTGTTGTTCTATCAATTTTTTAACGATAGTAAGTCCCAGTCCTGTGCCACCGTACAAGCGCGAGTTTTCATAAGTTGCTTGACCAAAATCGTCAAAAATGTGTTCCAGCTTATTTTTATGAATGCCTATACCGGTATCGGTTACGGTAAATTCAATTGTTATTTTCTCCGCATCTTGTTCCATCAGGGCTACACACATGGTTATTTTTCCAACCTCGGTAAACTTAACGGCGTTGCTAATCAAATTCAAAATTATCTGTCGCAATCGCATAGGATCGCCCATTATAATTTTGGGTATTGCTTTATCAAATTTTTCTTCCAGTTCTAAATTTTTTTCCTTTAATTTTATATCGAACAATTGAAGCATAGAGGAGAGTGAAGTAGCTAAATTGAAAGGAATTTGTTCATAGGTCATTTTACCGGCATCCACTTTGGCAAGGTCGAGAATGTCGTTAATTAAAACAAGTAATGCATCGCCCGATACCTTGATTGCAGTTAAGTATTCTTCCTGTGTTTTTTCTAATTTCGATTTTAAAAGCACACTGGTAAACCCGATAATGGCATTCATTGGGGTTCGTATTTCGTGGCTCATGTTGCTCAAAAATTGCTGTTTGGCTTGCATGGCATCCTCGGCTGCCAATTGGGCAGTTTCGGCTTTGTATTTAGCATCTTTCTGTTCGTGAATATCGGTATTGGTACCCACCCACATTTTTATTTTTCCTTTTTCATCTTTAATAGGTAAAGCCCTGCTTAAATGCCATTTGTAAGCACCTTCTTTATTTATGATTCGGCATTCCATGTCAAAAATTTCTCCTGTTTTAAAGGAGTCATTCCAATTTGTTTTAGTCATTTCCAAGTCATCGGGGTGAATTACTTTTTCCCATCCCCATCCTTTTAATTTTTCAAACTCTAGTCCTGTGTCATCCAACCATTTTTTATTAAAATAAATCACATTGCCCTCTGTGTCGGCATTGGTTATTTTTTGAGGCATCGTATCTAAAATCTGCCTTAAATTTCTTTCGCTTTCTTCAATCTTCCTTTTTGCAACCACCTGTTCGGTTACATCCAAATTAGTTCCCACTACCCATTCGGCATTTCCTTCCGCATTGGTACGAACGGTTTCTATTGCTTCTATATCACTTAGCATACCATCGTTCGCCCTAATAATTTTAAAAGAACGCTTGCTGCTACCTATATTTCTTACCGTATCCTGTAATATTCTTTCCTGGTCGGCACGGTCTTCGATGACCACGGCATTGCACCAAGTGGAATAATCTACAAATCCATCTATTGTTGGAACTACGCCATATATATGAAACATCTGAGCATCCCACCTAATTTTATTTGTAATCACATTCCATTCCCAAATACCTACTCCTGATGTTTCCGTGGCTAGGCGTAATCGCTGTTCGCTTTCTTCAATCTGCCTTTTTGCAATGACTTGTTCGGTTACTTCATTACCAATAATAGTAATGCCGGAAATAGTTTGGTCCGCTTCCCAATAAGGCTGGAAAACAAAATTAAAAAAATACTCTTCCTTTATATTTCCATGCATATTTTTTGGGCTCTGTACTTCTATACCATGAAAAGGAATACCTGTGGCACGCACCTCATCAAGCATATCTAGGAATGTGGTGTTTTTAAGTTCGGGCATAATTTCAAGCAGCGATTTACCTTCTATATCGTTCCCTCTTCCCCACACTTCTTTAATCTGGTTGTTGGCAAGTTCAATCATCAGATCTTTACCTTTTAGCACGGCAAAAGTAAATGGCGAATTCATCAGCATCATGTTATATCGCTTATCGCTTTCTTCTATTTTTTTGCGCGCCATCACCATTTCTGTTACTTCATACGCTATTTGTGTAACACCAGAAATGGAATTGTCTGCTTCATAGTAAGGTTGGAAAACAACGTTAAAATACTTATGATTTAGCTGATCATTGTAGGTTAGTTTTCCGAGTATTTCATTGGCATAAACTGGAATACCTGTCGTATAAACTTTCTCGATCATTTCGGGAAATGGCTGATCTTTGATTTCCGGTAATACTTCCAAAAGCATTTTTCCTTCTACATCTTTACCTTTTCCCCAAAATTCTTTCATCAAATCATTGGCAAGAGTAACCACCATGTTTTTTCCTTTCATAACAGAAAAAGCAAATGGCGATTCCATGAGCATGGTGTGGTAACGCTTATTGGTTTCTTCCACCAGCTTTAATGCTTTTTTCTCTGCCTCGCGCTGTGCTTCTAATGCTTTTTTTACAATTACCTGAGCGGTTACTTCGTAAGCAATAATCGTAATACCCGAAATAGTTTCATCTGCTTCCAGATAGGGTTGATAAACAAAATTGAAATAAACATCCTCCAATTTACCATTGCGAAAAACAGGGCAAAGCACCTCATCTCCGCAAAATGGAGTACCGGTGGTATATACCTTATCGAGCAAATCGGGAAATTCGGAATCTTTTATCTCAGGTAAAACTTCAAGTAGAGACTTTCCTTCTATGTCTTTTCCTTTTCCCCACATTTCTTTTACAGAATCGTTGGCAAGGGTGATCACCTTGTTTTTTCCTTTAAGTATAGCAAAAGCGAATGGCGATTTCATGAGCATCATGTTGTATCGCTTTTCACTGTCTTCAATCTGTTTCAACACTTTTTGCTCCCCCTCAAGTTGCGCAGCCATTGTTTCATTCTCAGTAACATCATCTGAACGTTGAATGATATATTTTACGTTATTGTTTGAATCCAGAATAGGGGAGTTCACTACTTTCCAATACTTTGCCTCAAATCCACCACCTTCCGATGCAGGTTTAGGAATATCGTATCTAACAATTGGCAAGGTATCGGCAGTTTTATTTTTAATTACCCGATTAAAAGAAGCGCGTATTTTACTTTCCCCATTACCAGTTATATCCTTAGGATTAAAAGGAAATGCATCAAAAATATCGCACCCTATGATGTTCTCACGCGTGGTTTTGGTTTTCTTTATAAAATCGTCAGAGGCGGCTTCTATTATGAAGTTGACATCTATAACAAGCACCAATCCAGAAGACTGCTCGAATATCTTTATATAATCTTTTACATCCATAAGTTTCGTAAATATCAGATAAAAAATCCGATTAATGACTTAAAAAGCTTGTCGATTATTTCATTATTATTTTGCAGAATTATATCTGTTTGTGAATTGGTGTCAGTTTTATGTGGAGATTGTTTAAAATGTAGTACAAAGTCCCGCAGTTGACTACATGTTGCGACTTTTGGAACACTTCTTATTCCTTTACTAAAAAACGTAGATATAAAAATTATTTTTTCCACTAGCAACAGATGAGAAATATTTGGTAACTGCTGTTAGCAACAGTATTTTATTGTTTTATCAGTATTTCATTTTCCTTCAGATTTTATTTCTGAATATTTAGTTTTTTTAATCCAACCATTCCAAATAAAGGTATGCTATTTTCAACACCTACAACAATAACTTCATCTATAGTTATAAAAGAAGAAAGCATCCATTGCATTAAATCCCATAAGAGTTTGTGCTTTAAATTCTTAATTCCACCATATTGTGATTTTAAAGTAATCTTAGTACAAGCATAAATCGAGAGGAGATTATGGAAAAAAGGAGAATAGTGACAATGTTGTTGTATAGAATAAACACTTAATATAGTTTAATAATGTCATTTAGTTTTAGAAAAAATGATTTGGTCGACAGATCATGTAATTCAACTATATTTTTAATTTTTTTATGTTTGGTACTTATAATTTGCTTAAATTTAAATGTGCTTTTGAGAAAAAAAAAAATTTATGATTAAACCCTTACCACACAAAAACGAAGAAGAAAGGTTAAAATTGTTAAAATCATTTTGTGTTTTAGACTCTAAACCTGATGATGATTTTGAAAATATAACATCTATTGCTGCTCAAATTTGTAATACGCCTATTGCTCTGATCAGTCTTTTAGATGAAAATAGACAATGGTTTAAATCACATCACGGATTAAATGCTTCTGAAACGCCCAGAGATTATTCATTCTGTGCTCATGCTATAAATCAATCAAATGAATTATTGATAATTGAAGATGCTAGGAAAGACGAACGATTTCAAGACAATCCATTAGTAACAGATGAACCCAACGTTGTTTTTTATGCTGGTGTCGTATTAAAAAACGATCAAAATTTACCATTTGGAACACTTTGTGTAATTCATCAAAAGTCACACAGCTTATCTAATGAACAGATAAAATTACTAAAAGGACTTGCTAATCAAGTCGTTTATTTGATGGAAAACAGAAAGAATAGTATTCTTTTAGATTCTGCCTTAAAAAAACTTAAAGAAAAAAACAAACAATCAAGAATAAAGGAAGAAGAATTACAACTTATTCACAAAAACATTCCAATAACTTTATTTCAATTTATAATTAATAAAAACGGGACAAATTATTTCACTTACTTAAGTAATTCATTCAAAAAAATGTTTCCAGTTGAATTGCCATTAAATGACATCTATTGGTATAAATTCTTAACTTTTTACCCCGATGATTTCGCATCATTAAACGCTAAATTAAATCAAATTGATGGAAAAACGGATGAATTTAATTTTATCGGTAGATTAATAATAAACGAAGAAATTATATGGTTTGAAATTAATTCTAAAGTTATTCACAAAGAAAAAAAAATCATTTTAGAAGGAACCCTTAAGAACATCACAAAAACAAGAAACTTAGAAGACAATTTAAAAAAGAAAACCATATTTAATGATTTAGTTTTAGATAACGTTCCGGCTGAGATAGTTTTGTTTGATAAAGAGCATAATTATGTATTTATTAATAAAAATACTATTGAAAATGATGAAATGAGAAATTGGTTGATTGGAAAGAATGATTTCGATTATTTTGCTTTAAAGGGTCTTGATACTTCTATAGCTCAATGTAGAAGAAATCATTTCAATAAAGCAATTGAAACAAAACAACAAGTTGATTATATTGATGAAATGACTAAAGATGGCAAAACGGTGTACATGCATCGTAGGTTATTTCCATTTTACATAGAGGGTGTTTTTGCTTATATGATAGGTTATGCTGTAGATATAACTGCCTTAAAAGAAGCTCAAAATAAGCTTTGTATTCAAAATAAAATATTAATAGATAAAAATAAAGAACTTGAGCGTTTTGCTTATATTGCTTCTCATGATTTGCAAGAACCACTTTTATCCATAATAGGGTATTTAAATTTATTGGATGATGACTATAAAGAAGCACTTGATGATGATGGTAAATTATATGTTTATTTCATAAAAAAGGCGGCAAATAGAATGCGGAATTTAATAACTGCTTTAATGGAGTATAGCCGTATTGAAAAAAAGGAATCATTAGTTATGGTAGATTTTAACGACTTGCTTCATGAAGTAAAAGAAGATATGTCTACTTTAATTAAACAATATGAAGCAAAAGTAACTTGGGAAAATTTGCCAATGGTAAATTGCTACCAATCATTTATCAGAATATTGATTCAAAATTTAATTAGTAATGCGATTAAGTTTACTGAAAAAAATATAATTCCAGAAGTTAAGATTTCCTGTGTAGAAAAAGAAATGGAATGGATGTTTGAAGTTCAAGATAATGGGGTAGGAATTGATTCAAAGAATTTTGAAGAAATATTCTACATTTTTAAGAGATTGCATAACGAGAATGACTATCCTGGAAATGGTATAGGTTTAGCTCATTGTAAAAAAATAATTAATATTCATAACGGCAATATTTGGGTTGAATCTTCCAAAAAAAAAGGAAGTACATTCTATTTCACAATATCTAAATATCTTTAATATGTTAAAAAAACGAGCAACAATTTTACTAATTGACGATGATACTATTATAGATTTTTTGCATAAAAAGTTATTAATTAAGGCAGGAATAATAGAACCTATTATTACTGTTTATAATGGGAAAACTGCTATTGAGGAGTTGTTGAAATTAAATAATCAGTTAAATGAGAATGATACGGTACTTGCATTATTAGACATTAACATGCCAGTTCTTGACGGTTGGGGTTTTTTAGAAGAGTTTCAAGCATTAAATCCTTCACTAAAATTTAATTTAGAGTTGTTCATAGTTAGTGCTTCAAATAATCCCGATGATATTATTAAATCAAAAAACTATCCCTACGTTATAGATTATTTAAACAAACCACTTTCTATAGAAAATATAAACAAGTACTTACTATAAGCTAGTAATTTTATTATTTATTTTTTGTTAAAATCAATTTTTGAGGACAGTTTTTGCTTGATGAGATTTCATTAGTCGATTTAAAAGCAGGTTCAAAAAACTGGAAAAATAAATTTAGAATACAAGTGGTATGAAAATATGTCAATAATCGTTTTGAATAATATTTAGAGGCTAACGTTACTACGCTTGGTGAGGTTGCGAAGTTCGGAATCGATTATTTTCCACTAAGATAAAATTTCATGCGAAACGTAAAAGCAAAATTCATAATCTTGTCAAACACATTTTTAGCAGAAGTTTTTATTTGTCTAGTAATCGACGATGATAGTTTACTTGCCCAAGATGATAACTTAAGTGAGTTGTCAAATGAACTAGCAGATACTCAGTTGATGTTTTTTCAGTAAAAACTAAAATAGGGTATTCACTTTCCAATTGAGTTTGTGACAAATTCATTAGTGAACTTGTAACCACAATTAATGTGTCGTTTAACCTTTTAATCAAGTCCTGTCTTGAAATGTTTTTTTGAGAGAATTCAAGTTCTCTATTTCTAATATAATTTGTTTTGCCGATTTCCTTTCCAATATAAGTACTTAAATTTCCAACAATATGTAAGACTAAATTTCCGGCTGAGTTTGAAATACTATCATCTACCCGCCAAATGTTTTCTTCCTTTTTATAAAGCTCAATTTCGGTGACTAATCTATTTAAATCTCTTTCAAAAAGTTGGATTAAAGTATCTATGAGCATTTTCCTAATTCTTTTAAATGACAATATTTGGGTAGTGGTTCTCGTAAAATTGCTGGTAGCGTTCCGCAGTTTTGCGCAATAACTGCTGTGTGGAACGATTATTTTCTTGCTAATATAAGATTTTCCATCGGAAAATCGAACGTTTTGTTTATTGTAAATTTAGCTATTGTGCCAAACCGCTGTTAGTAGCTGGTTATTCAGTTTAAGACAATAATTTTTCAAAAAATCCTCCAATTTCTAATCTCTTGTCAATAAAATGTATTTCATAAATCCAAAAACGTTCATTCCCGTTTTTGTCTAACTCACACATTAATTGATTATTGTCAGGGTGAATATAGTTGATAGTTTCTTCGCCAATAATTTTTTCATGAGGAAAATTCCCAATCAAATGACCACAATGATTATTGCCGTAATGCCAACCATATTTTATGGCTAGTTTTTGGGTGTATTCGTAAAAATCAGCCCCGGTTAAATTCAGTCTGTTTTTGTCATAAAATTCTTTACCTTCTAACCAAGCCATTTCTGTATCTTGTTTTAATTTCAATTTTTGGATGTTATTTCCTAAAACATATGTTTTACCAATGTCTGCTTCCCAATTTTCGAAAACAGGTCCAAAATCAAAAAAAACAATATCATCGTTTTGTAAAATCAGATTAGGCGGGTTTTCCTTATAGGGTAATAAAGTATTTTTACCGGCCCTAACTATTCTTTTATGCCAGTATTTTTTTATACCAAAAAGTTCGTAAGCTAAATTATAAATATCAACGTTAAGTTGACGCTCTGTCTTGCCAGCCATAATTAGCCCACGATGTTCAATTGTCTTGAATAAAGAATTTGCTTTTTCTTCGGCTTCTAATATTTTATGTTTCTCTTTTGTCATTCATTTTCTTAATTAAGCTGTAAGCTTGTCACTAACGTCCTGGCGCTTCTAGTTAGTTGCGAACTTGGGAACTGATTATTTTCTGTTAAAGATAAAATTTCTTGCGAGTAATAAACGTGTATTTACTACAAAATTCGCAATCTTGCCAAACGCCTTGTGTATGCCGTTTCTATAGTTTTGATATTTTAAATTGAGTTTAAATCGATTCCTGCTGCTTCAATGTAGATTTCATCTTGCCATTATCTGTTAAACATATTCCACCTTCAAATTTCAATTCATTATTGTTAATTAATATTCTAAAATTAAAATCATTGCTATTTGCAGAACTTTTCTTGTCGTAAAGTTCCTTAATTCTATTTTTAAATTTTTAATAATTTTCAGAAGCGTTTAAAACTAAACCATTTGCACCCATTGATTGATTGATTGATCTATGATTTCAAAATTAGAATATCCTATTTCCTCATTTTCAATATAAATAAATCCCTTAATTTTTTGAATTGTTGATTCCCATAATGAAAAATGTTCATTGCTTGATGAAGTCATAGATTTGTTTATATTCACAAAATCGAAATTCTCATAATTTGAAACAATGTCGTAAACTTCATCATAACCTTTTGCACCTTGTGGTAATAAACAGCCTTCATTTTGACCAATTAATTCTAGCCAAACATCAGGTAACCAAGGTCTTTCATCAGTAATAATTAATTTTATTTGTTCAATATGTTGCCATTGAATTTGTTCTGTTTTTCTTTTATGGTGTTCAATTCTAATTAGTTCATTCGTAATTGTTACCTTGAAGTCATCTTCTGGATTTTTCAGTTTCGACTTTTTGAATAAATTGCTTAAAAATCAAATATTACAAAGTGTTTAATTCTTTATGCAAATTTGCTTTTGCAGTATTTTCAAATTTGTTATAAAAGTATTCAGTTTTGAAAATTCTATTCATTTCTAAAAAATGTTTTAATACTTTTTTTCTGCCTGGTTTGTAAATAATGTCGGGGTAAATTGAGTATTCTTGTCTAATATTTTGAGAATAAAGTTTATATGTTTCATAGTCTTGACCCAATATTGAAAGGTCAGCGTCTAAAAAATAATTAGTGTCAAAATCTGAATTGTCTTCGTGTTTTTTCGTTGCTAAAATTTGAGATTTGCAATTTTCGATAATTTCTGTTGGCACATTAATTTGTTTCATTCTTAATTCAGCAATTTCTGCACTTTTTTCTTCATTGTCCGATTTCAAAGCGTTATAGACTATGTCGTGATAGAATAAAGTAAACAAAATTGTTTCCCAACTCTTTATTTTTTCTTTCACTTCGCAAAGTTGGAATACCAAATTGTTCAAATGCGAAAGAGTATGATAGTGTCTTTTTTTGTCAGAATAATTCACTTCTATTTCTATCCACAACTCATTTATCAAACTTATTTCGTCTGTGTATTTTGTCAAAAGTTTTATGAATGTTTCTTTTAGCACGGTGCCTTTTTTAAATTACGCAAAACCCTTGTTAGCAGAAGTTATTTTTTTTCAGTTTTAAATGTTATTTTATATTCTTGTTCAACAAAAGGAAATCCGTCTCTTGATTTTGTTCCTCTGTCGGTTATATAGAAATCGTATTCTGTGTCTGCTTTCAAATCAATTGTTTCAAGTTTTAAAATGGTTTTAGTTTCGTCCAAGCCAATAATACGTTTTAGTGGAAAATGCTCTTTACCATTTTTTGAAAAGTTAATCGAAATGTTGTCATTCATTGGTTTTGAGAATACAATTTGAATTTGTTTTATGTCTGATTTTACGTTCTGATATCCGTTTTCAAATTCTAATACTTTTAAAACCTTTGGTTGATTTTCTTTGTACGTTGATTTTATTTGCTCAACATTTATTTTTCCGTCAAAGTATTTTGATTTTTCCAATAATTGTAAAACATCAAGTTCATTATTAAAATCTAATTCAATAATGTCTTTTATTGCTTTCTTTTTATCTTGAGCGTTTTCATAATATTTACTAGAAATTACATAGCCTACAAAATATCCTAAATCTGGATTTTTACTTACATCACTGTTATAAAACCAATTTCCGAAATTTTGACTAAACATTTCGGACTTAAATTGCAATTTTATTTGCTCATAATTTTTAAATCCATAATCAATATAATGCGAATTGAATTTTTTGTTTAAAGTTAATTCCGCAATAAAATCACAAGAACCTTCTTTAATTGCTTTTGACAAAACATTAATTTCTCCGTTTTTCTGAAAAGTATGAACAAATTCATGAATTGTAACTTGTTCATTTGTGAGTTTATTTAATTCTTCTTCTTCTTCTTCTTCAGCTGACTATCCCTCCATCATGGGGG
>JAULXA010000360.1:0-10935 GCA_032118875.1 Flavobacterium sp. | reverse complement strand
ATAATCAAATTATTGCTGGGACGACTTTATTTATAGATAAAAAAACGGTTCACGTTCAATATATTTCTGCCATTGGCGATAAAAATCAGCACGGCGCTTTAGATTATTTATTTCATCATTTAATTACGAAAGAATTTGCTAATTATTCGTATTTTGATTTCGGAATATCGAATGAAAATCAAGGAAAAAACATCAATAAAGGCTTGCAATATTGGAAAGAAACTTTTGGTGCCAGAACTTTTTGTCAAGATTTCTATGAAGTAGAAACCCAAAATTTTGCAAAATTAAATCAAGTGTTTATATGATAAAATTTCTCGATTTACAAAAACTCAATCAACCATTTGAAACGCAATTTCTATCTAAAACAAAAGAATTTTTAGATAAAGGTTGGTACATTTTAGGTAATGAAGTCAAACAATTTGAACAAAGTTTTGCAGCATATTCCAACGCGAAACATTGTATTGGAGTAGGAAATGGGTTAGATGCGTTAGTTCTTATTTTAAAAGGTTACATACAACTTGGAAATCTACAAAAAGGAGATGAAGTCATTGTTCCAGCTAATACTTATATTGCAAGTGTTTTAGCGATTTTACAAGCCGATTTAGTTCCTGTTTTTGTAGAACCAAACATTGAAACGTATAATATCAATCCAGATTTAATTTCAGATAAAATAACGTCAAAAACTAAAGCTATATTATTGGTTCATTTATACGGTCAAATGGCTGATATGGATGCGATTATAGAATTAAGTAGTCAATATAATTTACTAATTATCGAAGATGCGGCTCAAGCTCACGGTTTGCCTGTTGAAGGAAATCACACGCGTGCTTTTAGTTTTTATCCAGGTAAAAATTTAGGTGCATTAGGCGATGGTGGCGCAATTACAACTGATAATGACACTTTAGCAGAAGTTTTGTTTTCGCTAAGAAATTATGGTTCAAATAAAAAATATCATAACGAATATATAGGTGTAAATTCTCGTTTAGATGAATTACAAGCGGCATTTCTAAGTATAAAATTACCACATTTAAATGCTGAAAACGAAGCACGTCAAAAAGTTGCGAAACGTTATTTAGCAGAAATAAAGAATGCTAAAATTGTTTTGCCAACTTGCGAAAATTTTGACAAACATGTGTTTCATTTATTTGTAATTCGCACGGAAAACAGAGACGATTTACAAGAGTATTTATTGAAAAACGGAATTGAAACAGTGATTCATTATCCAATTCCGCCTCATAAACAAAAAGCACTGCCAGATTTCAATCATTTGAGTTTTCCAATTACGGAGAAAATTCATCACGAAGTGTTGAGTTTGCCCATGAGTTCTGTGCTTACCAATGAGGAGATTTCGAATATTATCACCACTTTAAATTGTTATTAATTGTCTGAAATTAAAAAAATAATGCAACAACCGTTATTCAAAATCACTTCTTTGAATAGCGTGCATATTTTGCTTAAATTGGTTTTTGGTTTCATTACTTCCAAAGCATTAGCGATTTTTGTTGGTGCCAGCGGTATGGCTTATGTTGGGAATTTTAGAGCATTTTTAAACGTTGTTGAAAATTTTTCTTTACTCGGAATTCAGAATGCAATTGTGAAATATGTTGCGGAATATCAACATGATAAATCAAAATTAAAATCGGTTTTAGCCACATTCGGATTGTTGCTTTTGGCATCTTCCCTTATCATTAGTTTAGGTTTAATTTTTGGTGCGAATTATTTATCGAACCAAATCTTTCATCATTCCGAAATATATAGTTTTGTGTTTTATGTTTTGGCGATTTTATTTCCTTTATATGTGTTTTCAACGTTTTGTATTTCAGTCGTTAACGGTTTTCAAGAATATAAAAAAGTAATTTATATTCAGATTATTTCGAGCAGTATAGCTTTATTGTTTTCTGTTTTCTTGATCTATTATTATGAAACTTTTGGCGCATTAATTTCTTTAGTTTTAGCACCAGTTTTCGTGTTTTTTGTCAGTCTTTTTTATCTGAAAAATGTCATTGTTTTTTCTGATATTTTTTCGATTTCATCTTTTGATTTTTCAGTAGTTAAAAATTTATCAGAATATGTTTTAATGGCTTTAGTTTCGGGTGTCATCGGATCCTTTGTTTTATTAGAAATTCGTACAGATGTCATTGAAATCACAGGATTAAAAAACGCTGGAATTTATGAAGGATTACAACGCATTTCTTCTTATTATTTGTTATTCATTTCTTCTATAATGGCGATTTATTTTTATCCAAAATTAGCGGCGACAAATTCGAATACGAAAGAAATTATATTCAATTATTTAAAAACGATTATTCCTGTTTTTGCTATTGGTTTAGTGCTAATTTATTTACTTAGAAAATTCATTATACAAGTTTTATTTTCCACAGAATTTGAATCTATGGAATCTTTATTTTTATGGCAGTTGGTTGGCGATTTACTAAAAGCAACTTCCTTAATTTTCGGGACCATTTTAATTGCTACAAAACAAACAAAAGCATTTATAATTACTGAAATTGTTTCTTTAATTATTATGTATTATTCAACAAATTGGATGTTGCATGCGATTGGAATTAATGGAATTGTTATCGCTCACACATTTACTTATTTTATGTATTTGATAGTTTTAGTAATTTATTTTAGAAAAAAACTGCGATGAAAATAGTAATTGTAATTCCGTTTTATAACGAAGTGAAAAGATTAAACAATGAAGGTTTCATAGAAATTTTTAATACATTTCCACAGTATAACTTTTTGTTAGTTGACGATGGAAGTTCAGATAATACGATTTCTGTTTTAGAAGAATTCCAATCAAAATTCTCTTCGATTGAAGTGTTGAAATTAGATAAAAATGTGGGTAAATCAGAAGCCATCCGTTCGGCGGTTTTGTCCATTTCTGATGCCGATTTCATTTCGTATTTCGATGCCGATTTAGCAACGCCTTTTTCGGAATTAGATAAATTAATTCAGTTTTTAGTTCAAAATCCAACTTACAAAATGGTAATGGGTGCTCGAATAAAATTGATTGGAAATGGCGTGAAACGTTCTTTAAAAAGGCATTACTTTGGTCGAATATTCGCTACAATTGTCAGTCAGTTTGTATTAAAAGTTGCAGTTTACGATACGCAATGTGGTGCGAAAGTCATTGATTTTCAAACAGCAAAACAAATCTTTGAACAACCTTTTATTTCCAAATGGTTGTTTGATGTAGAATTGCTGAAACGTTTGCAAAAGATTCATAATTTAAAAGAAGTGGTGAAAGAAATTCCATTAGAAAAATGGGAAGAAATAGGAAATTCTAAAATTAAAATCAGTGATTTTTTACGAATTCCATTTCAACTATTTCAAATTTATAGAAAATATGAATAAGCTTTTTCAAAAATATGCTCTTTCTATTTTAGTTCTTTTCGGTTTGATTTTTAGAATGTTATTTTATTTTTTCAACCCAAATGTACTCTTAACAAATGATAGTCAAACTTATATCGATTTAGCCAAACTCATTTCTTCAAGTTCATTAAATGGTTATTTTGGTGGTCGTTCTCCTGGATATTCATTGCTCATTTGTTTATTAGGAAATTCTACTGAATTGGTGGTTTGGTTTCAAATACTGATTGGAATCCTATCAAGTGTTTTTTGGTATAGAATTCTGATTTTTTTTAAATTTAATTTGATAGTTTCGTTTTCAATTTCGCTGTTTTTCAGTTCTTTTTTTCATGTTTTATCGTATGAACATGCGATATTAATTGAAACAGTTAATCTGTTTATAATTACGTTATTAATTTATTATATTCTAAAGAATCAGATTTTAGAATCCGCATTTTGTTTAGCCATTTTAGTGCTTTTGAAACCATTTTATATCTATTTACCATTTGTAGTTTTTACTTATTTCATTTATAACAACTTCAGTTGGAAAGCTATCCTTAAACAAAAATTGATTGTTTTAATTTTGCCTTTAGTTGTTTTCATTTCGTGGTCTTACGTGAATTTTTTAAACACAGGTTATTTTGTTTCTTCCACTTATTTCGGATTGAATAAAATTCAGAATTGTGTCAATTTTATTGAAAAAGCACCAGAGGAATTCAACTGGGTAAAAACACCTTATTTAAAACAAAGGGAATTGCATTCTAAAGACGGACTTGGGAATCCAATGTGTATTTGGTATGCTGTGGATAATGGCGATTTTGAATACAAAAAAATGAGTTTTCCTCAATTGTCCAATGCGTTTGGAAAATGTGCTGATGTAACGATACAGCGTAATTTCGGATTGTACATAAAACAAGTTATTTTCCTTTCCTTTAAAGAGTTTTGGAATGTGGAAATGGTTAGTTCAAATTCAATAGAAAATTCCTTTTTTCTAAAATATGTATGGAAATTTCAAAGTGTTTTTTTACGAAGTATTAAAACATTATTTTTACTTTTAATTCCAGTTTATATTTTTCAATTTTTTAAAAACAGACAATTTACTGCAGAATTGTTATTGATATTAATTGTACTTTCAACTGCAATTTTACAAGCTTTAGTCGTTTATGGTTCGAATGCAAGATACAGTTTTTCTTTTGAATTCATCATGATAACTATTGTTCTGCTATTTATAAAAAACAATATTTTAAAACAAAAAAATGAAGCAACATTTACTAAATAACAAATATAGTTACGGATTAATTTCATTGCTTTTTATAGCGAAATTATTCTTCTTTATTAACTATAATACTTTTTCTGAAGTACCTGATAGTTGGGCGTTTAATCATTTTGTAACGGAATTAATAAATAACAATTTTGATGATTATATTGGCGAAAGAACTCCTGGTTATCCGTATGTGGTTTATTTGCTAAATCACGATAAAATTTTAGTGGTTTTGGTTCAAATGTTAATGGGAATTGCTACAGCTGTTTTTTGGTTCAAGACATTATTAAACCTTAATTTTTCTAAGAAAGTGGCATTTTATGTGACGTTATTTTCATCTTTATATTTACAGAATTTCTTTTTTGAAACGTTTATTTTAGCGGAAACCTTTATGCTATTGCTCAACTCAATTGTATTTTACTTTTTACTGAATAATTATTTCGAAAAAAGGCAAATTGCAGTTGAAATTATATTGAGTATTCTAATTACGATTTTAATTTTAGTGAAGCCGTTTTTTATCTTTTATCCGTTTTTAATTTTCGCTTTATATCTTATTAAAAGTTTTTCCATTAAGAAGTTGGTTTCCCTTAAATTAATCCTTTTTATCTTACCGATGTATGCGTATTTTAGTTGGTGTAGTTTCGTAGAAGAAAAAATCGGATATTTTGAACCAACAGCGTATTTTGGATTAAATTTAGCTCAAAATTGCCTGTATTTTGCAGAAAAAGGACCAAATGAGTATGATTTCATCATCAAGCCGTATGTGAAATATAGAGAAGAAATGCTTCAAAATGGAGAAGATGCTTCTATGGCTGTTTGGAAAGTTTGGGGCGGTCAACATTTAGCACCAAAATATACGAAGTTTGCTGATGTGACCAATCAATTTGGGAAATATGCAAAAGCAACAATTGCCACTAATCTAGGTGATTATTTTTATTATTCGATTACGAATTCGTGGTTTGATTTCTGGAAAATATTTGACATGAAACCGTATATGAAATTTCAAGATTCTACTTTTAATGATGTGGTTTCAGTAATTAATACTGTTCAAATGTTCGTAGTTCTAATTCTAAAATTCACTTTTCTACTCTTGAGTTTTTACTATTTGTATGTTTTGATTAAAAATAGAAAAATTAATTCGGTAATGATACTTCTTGCTTTTATTCACGCTGCTGCAGTTTTACAGGCTTTGGTGGTTTATGGAACAAACGCTAAATATGCTTTTCCATATGAGTTTTTTATTTTGGTTGTAGTTCTTTTATTCTTGAAAGAAAGATTTAATTGGTTTTCCAAACCTGAACATATTTCTCAGCCTGAGTAATATAATGGTGTTCTTTATGAATAAATTGAATTGCGTTTTTACCAATTCGTTCAATTTCTGCAGGATTTTCGATTAAAAAAGATAGTTTTTCTACTAAATAAGCAACATCGGGTAAAGCATTTATTGCGACTTCATTTTCTTGTAATTGATAGTGATTTAGAAATTCAATTTCCGCGCCAGTAAAAACCACTTTTCCTTTCGCCATAGCTTCTAAAGCATTAAAGCCTTGATCGAAACAATAGACTTGATCTAGTAAAATATGTGCTTTTTCAAAGTGTTTTTGATAGTCGGAATAGGGTAGGTTTCTTGTGATTAGTATTTCGATTTTATCTTGATATTTTTCTTGAATAATCGCAAGTGCTTTCTCAAAAAATGAAATCCCTTTTTTAAATGAATTCCCTGTATTGATGCCTAAAAAGACAACTATTTTATCTGAAATTTTATTTTCAATTATAGGAATTTTATCAGTGTTTATAGGATTAGCGATGACACCCAAATATTTCTCATTTCCTAATAATGGTCTTACATAATCTAAATCGGACGCAATAACACCACGGATATTTTTGTATAAAAACTGATGAATTTTTTGATGCGGTTTATCTACAAAATCGAAAAAGTAATCATATTGTTTTTTGGCTTCCGGAATGTATTCAAAATAAGCGTTCATCACTGAATACCTGTCTTTTTTCTCAAGCATGTGACTCACGGTAACATAGTCAATTCCGCAACACAATAAGAAGACTTTTTGGTTTTGTTTGAAAAGGCGCTGGATTAAAAATAATTCTAATTTAGAAACAGTTTGAATCGGACTTTCGTTAATAAATTGAACAATATCGTAGTTTTTTAGCTTTTTAGAAATCCACCAAAAACGAATACCGTGTTCTAATAATACCAAATCGTATTTGAAGATTTTATACCAAATTTGTCTGGGAATATTTCCTAATTTCGATTTGAAAAAATTCGCACGAATACTAATATCAGCAGGAAAATTTTTAAATCCATCGCCATTATTCACTAAAACTACCTTATGACCTAAAGCCAAAAGTCCTTCTTTTAAGGAATTATGTAACCGACTAAATTCTCCTACAAGTAGTATTTTCATTTTTTTGGAACGCTGATTATAAGGATACTTCGCAACGCGAATTTAAACTGATTTTATTTTGAATGACAAACGTAACGCAATCTAGTCATTCTTAAGAAGGAAGAATCTCATAATAAATCAATAAATCTTTCTTCGTTCAAATATAAAGAAAAAAACCTATAAGTAAAGTCACTTATAGGTTTTGATATTTGATAAATGGTTCTCGATACTTTCCGATGAAAAATAGGAACACTTGAACTGACGTTTTTTATTTATTTTTTAATATCGAAAGTAATTGCGTTTTTTACTTTGTCTTTCAAAATAGCAATATCAATTACTTCTTTCATTGTGTCCACGTAATGGAAAGTTAAGCCCGTTAAATAATCAGCTTTAATTTCTTCAATATCACGTTTGTTGTCTCTACACAAAATAATTTCTTTAATATTCGCACGTTTTGCAGCTAATATTTTTTCTTTAATTCCACCAACAGGCAATACTTTTCCACGTAAGGTAATTTCGCCAGTCATCGCAATATTTTTCTTAATTCTACTTTGTGTAAAACTAGAAACCATTGACGTTAACATCGCAATACCAGCACTTGGTCCGTCTTTTGGAGTCGCACCTTCAGGCACGTGAATGTGAATGTTGTATTGGCTTAAAACTTCTGGTTCAATGTTCAGTTGTTTAGCATTCGCTTTAATATATTCTAAGGCAATTGTAACAGATTCTTTCATAACAGTTCCTAAATTTCCTGTCATTGTCATCGCACCTTTTCCTTTTGAAACTAACGATTCTATAAATAAAATATCACCTCCGACAGATGTCCAAGCCAAACCTGTAACCACACCAGCCGTATCATTGTTTTCGTATTTATCACGTTCCATTCTTGGTGATTTTAATACTTCAAGAATATCTGCATCTGTCACTTTTTTGTTGTATTCTTCTTCCATGGCTACAGATTTTGCAGCATGACGTACGATTTGTGCAATGGTTTTATCTAAACCACGAACTCCAGATTCACGAGTATAACCTGTTACGATTTTTTCTAATTGTTTCTTACCAATTTGTAAATCTTTGGTAGTTAAACCGTGCTCTTTTAATTGCTTTGGTAATAAGAAGTTTTTCGCAATTTCAATTTTTTCTTCAATCGTATAACCCGACATGTTTATGATTTCCATTCTGTCTCGTAAAGCAGGTTGAATGGTTGATAAACTGTTGGATGTAGCAATGAACATTACTTTTGAAAGGTCGTAACCTAATTCTAAGAAATTATCATGGAAATCACTATTTTGTTCCGGATCTAAAACTTCTAGAAGGGCAGAAGATGGATCACCATTATGACTCGTAGATAATTTGTCAATTTCATCTAAAACGAAAACAGGATTGGATGTTTTTGCTTTTTTGATCGATTGAATAATTCTTCCTGGCATGGCGCCAATGTATGTTTTTCTGTGTCCACGAATTTCCGCTTCATCACGTAAACCACCTAATGAAATACGCACATATTCTCTCCCTAAAGCTTCAGCAACTGATTTTCCAATTGAAGTTTTACCCACACCTGGAGGTCCGTATAAACATAAAATTGGCGATTTCATGTCGTTTCTTAATTTTAAAACGGCCAAATGTTCGATGATACGTTTTTTTACATCTTCTAAACCAAAATGATCACGGTCTAAAATTTGTTGCGCTTTTTTCAGGTCGAATTTATCTTTAGAAAATACGTTCCATGGCAATTCTAAAAATAAATCTAAATAGTTACGTTGTATTCCAAAATCAGGTGAATTTGGATTCGTACGTTGTAATTTATATATTTCTTTTTCGAAGTGTTCCGCCGTTTTGGCATCCCATTTTTTAGTTTTTGCTTTGCTACGCATTTCTTCAATTTCTGCATCGTGTGAAACGCCACCCAATTCTTCTTGAATGGTTTTCATTTGTTGTTGCAAGAAATATTCGCGTTGTTGTTGGTCTAAATCAAATCGAACTTTAGATTGAATATCGTTTTTCAACTCCAATTTCTGAAGTTCTAAATTCATGTAACGTAACGTTTCTAAAGCGCGTTGTTTTAAATCGACAATAGAAAGTAAGTTTTGTTTGTCTTCCACGTTTAAATTCATGTTAGACGATACAAAATTGATTAAAAACGGATTGCTTTCAATGTTTTTTATGGCGAAAGTAGCTTCCGAAGGAATATTCGGACTTTCTTTTATAATTTCAATTGCCATTTCTTTGATAGATTCCACAATTGTAGAAAATTCGTCATCTTTTTTCTTTGGACGAATTTCGTTTACTTCTTTAATTTTTGCTTTGAAGTAAGGGTCTGTTTGAGTAAATTCCTCAATTTCGAAACGTTTTTTACCTTGTAAAATTATGGTAGTGTTACCATCAGGCATTTTCAGAACACGCATAATTCGAGCTACAGTTCCAATATGATGAATTTGGTCTGTAGTTGGATCTTCATCATCTTCATTTTTCTGAGCGACAACACCAATAATTTTACCAGCTGCATTAGCATCGTTAATTAATTTTATCGATTTATCTCTACCAGCTGTAATAGGAATTACAACACCAGGAAACAACACGGTGTTTCTTAATGGTAAAATGGGTAAATCTGCAGGTAATTCTTCATTGTTCATTTCCTCCTCATCTTCTGGAGTCATTAATGGAATTAATTCTGCTTCTGTATCTAGTTCTTGAAGCGACAAATTGTCAATCGCTAGTATTTTATGGTTCGGCATATCTATTTATAAGTCATTTTGTCATTAAAAATGGGAAGTAAATTTACGAATAATAATTGTGAATTGATGCGATTATCAATAAATACAAGGATTGAAGTATAATTTACATGGGTATAAGTCAAGATTTATGCCACAAAAAAAAGTCAAACTTAATTGTTTGACTTTTTTTTATGTTTTGATAATTTAAATTATTAGTCCATGTACTTATAATTAAAAGTTCCATTTGTAACCGTGTAATTAATTACTGGCGTAGTAGCATTTACATCGTCTGAAGTTGTAAATTGGAATGTTCCTTTTACAATTTTTGTAGTGGTATTCACTTCTGTTATAGTTATTGATCCTTGTACAGTATCTTCAAAAGCTGTAGATGCAATATCTATTAAATCTATAAAATGAGATGGTGGTGTAGTATATGTTTCTGATCCGATTGAATATGTTCCAACTGCCATATCACTTCTTTTTAACCAGATGTTAATTTCAGGATAACCTAGTAATCCACCTTGTCTTCCTTGAAGCATTACATAGTCAGCTTGTGGAAAATAGTCATATATATTTGTTCCTGAATATAAATTAGTTCCAAAAGGATTGTTAGCTTGAAATTGGACACCATTTATTTTAGCCGTCATGGCAAATCCAGTGCTTCCTCCACCACCTCCAGAACTTGAAGTAGTAAAAGTAACTTGGTTACCATATGCAGTACCATTTGCATTTGTTGCATATGCACGAACATAATAAGTAGTACTAGCTGTTAGACCAGAAATTGCTGAAATAAAATTTCCAATTCCAGTTCCATTTACTGTTTTTGAATTTGCTATTGTTGGGTTTTGATTTGTACTCCAAACCACACCTCTAGATGTTATTGCTGAACCACCATCTGATGTTATGGTACCTCCTGACGAGGCAGATGATGATGTGATACTAGATACTGTAGTTGAAGTTAATACAGGTAAAACGGCTGGATTAACAGGAATTGGATCTTCTTGATTTAATAAAGAAGAATCTAAAGGTTCATTTTCGCAAGAAACAAACGAAAGAGCTGTAATAATTACAAAAATTGAAAGTAAGTTTTTAATTGTTTTCATGTGTGAATTTTAATACAAATATTTAGTGAAAATTATAAAAAAATCCCGAATATGAGTTCAGGATTTTAATGATGTTTGAGTTGTTTTTTAGTTGATATAGG
>JAULXA010000359.1:0-12910 GCA_032118875.1 Flavobacterium sp. | reverse complement strand
AAAGGAAAATGGCTAAAAATCCTTTGAATAAATCGTTGGTAAAAGGTTGTATGCCTTGAGCCGCTTTCGCATTTGCTAAGAATCCGATAACTAAACTTCCTAAAATTAACAGTACACTTCCGTTGGTTAACGAATGTTTTAAAATATTGGTTTTATTAATTTTTTCAGAAGATTCCTTATTGAAAATGGAGATTAAAATTAAACCAACAATGATGGCAGGCGATTCCATAATAGCCATTATTGCTACCATATACCCATGCACTTCAAGTTGTTGTGATTCTAAAAAGTTAGTTGCGGTGACAAAGGTTACGGCACTAATAGAACCATAAGCTGCGGCAATGGCACCGGCATCGTATACGTTGAGTTTCTTTTTTAATATGAAGAACGTATACAAAGGAATTAGTGTGGCAATAGCAATTCCGAACAACATCGACCATAGGATTTCATTGGTGATGGTTTCGTGAGAAAGTTCTTGTCCGCCTTTAAAACCAATCGCAAATAAAAGGTATAACGATATGAATTTGGAAGAATTTTTTGGTATTTCTAAATCGCTTTTTAAATACACAGCAACAATTCCTAGGATAAAATAGAGTAGAGCAGGGTTGGTAAGGTTTTCAAATAATAAGTTTAAGTTCATGTGTTTGTTTTTAGTTTATAGTGCTGTTTTTGTTGCGCGTTCTAATCTATCATTAATAGTACATCCTAATCCGTATTCTGGAAAACGTTCGGCAATAATAATGTCTAAATCCATGTTGTCTAATTGATGTAAGGCATTATACAAGTTGGCAGCCGCTTCTTTTAAATTGCTTTTTGGAGAAAGAATTATTTGATACGAACTGTCTATATTAGGTTGAGGTGTATTAAAAAGTACTAACCCTATTTTTTTAGGAAAATGAAAATCTATGACTTTCGACACATTTTCAGATAATATAATGGATGTCTTTGGCGCATAATGTTTTAAAGTCATACCAGGTGCAATGGGCGTTTTGTTGTTTTTGTTTAGAATGCGAATTGTACCCGTAACGTTTTGGATGTCTTCTAAAGCAAGGGCGCCCAAGCGATATACAATGGTTTCGTTATTCTCAAATCCGATGATGGTTGATTCTACTCCAGCGGAACACGTGCCGCCTTCTAAAACTAATTTCACATCGTTTGGAAAATAGTTTTGTACATGACTCGCTTTTGTCGGACTAATTGCGGTGTACGGATTGGCACTTGGCGCCACTAAAGGAAAACTTAAATGGTTTAATAGTTCTAAGGCTACTGGATGGTTGGGCATTCTAATCGCTACCGTGTCTTTATTGGCCGTAATTAAATTGGAAATATGGGCTTTCTTTTTTAAGATTAAGGTTAAAGGTCCTGGCCAAAATTTATGCGCAAGTTCATAAGCTAGGTCTGGAATTTCTTGTGCAATTTCATCTAGTTGTGCGATGTTTTTAATGTGCACAATTAAGGGATTAAAAGTGGGTCTTTTCTTAATGTTGAAAATTTTAGCAATGGCTGTTTCACTATAGGCATTCGCAGCCAATCCGTAAACCGTTTCTGTAGGCAAACCAATTACTTCGTTTTCTTTTAATAGGGTTGCTGCTTTTAAAATATCGTTACTTATCATTTTAATTAAGGATTACAAAAATCACAATACATGGGATCTTCAGAGGTTTTACCGTTTGGAAATGCTTTCTTAGTTTCGAAATCACATTTTTTACATGCATACACATGAGCCGAAGTGGAGCGTGTAGGCATACCGCATTGGTTGCATTTTAAACCTGCTTCTGCTTTTACAACTCCAAAGCCTGGAGCTTTACAACTAGGGCAACCCGATTTAATTTTAGTTACCAGTTTTTTGCAAGCTAGTTTAATCACTCGCATTCGAGTAGGATTAAAATTGGCTCGCATGTCGGTTTCTATAAAAATGGATTGTTGGTTTTTAGAAAACGATTCAAAAAGCGCTTTGAGTTGACTCTTTTTCTGAATTCCTTTTTTCATAAACTTCCAATTCCTGCTGGTATCTTTTACGATGACACCATGAGATGGAAATTGTACCACTTTTAAAAATTCGTTTAGGCTTTCTTTATGATGTATTTCAGCCATTTTAAAGTTGGTATCTAAACTTAAAACACGTTCTACAATTTCTAAGTTGTTTTTTAAATCGATAAGCATAATGAACTCGTCATTAGCAGGAGCAAAAAACACAGTTGGATGGTTGCCAAATGAACCTTCTGTAGCCACAGCCAAATCATAGCCTTCCATTTTCATGGCGAGTAAACATTTGTCTCTAAGGGTGTTTAGTGCGTCTTTTTTTCTCTCAATTTCTCCACTAAATGTTCCTAAACTATCTGTGTCAAATTTTTCTGGAAGAAAGCATTTTACGCCCAATTCTTTTTCCAGTATAGGTGCAATTACTTTATTTTTGTTGTGTTTGGTTACAAGTAATAAGGGTCTGTAGGAAAATAAATTGGGATTACTCTTCATATTCAATTTCAATAAAAGAATGGATGATTAAATTTTTATTTTGGATTTTAGCTTCTTTTACTATTGAGGCAATGTGCTCTGTATTTTGTCTTAAGAGTTCAATTTGACTAAGTGCTGTCGTATCATCTTCACCAAATCTGACTTGTGAACTAAAGTTTTTAATTTTATTGAAATTAATATTTTTGTGATGTAAATCCATAAGAATTTCTTGTGCTTCAATAGGATTATACTGTCCGTTAATAAAATTGAATTTTTTAGTTTCCATAATTGTTTTCTGTTAAGTTAGATAATGATTTTATGATAATAAGTATAAAAAATATGGCTAGGCCCGTAAAAAGTTTTTGGTGCATAACATTAGAAGTTTCAAACATTTTATAAAGCGCCATTAATTCTATAATTACACAACAAAATAGTAGGAATTGAATTCTAGTTTTTTTCATTTTAATTGTTTCTTTTATTTGAATGTTATTTTATTTTGCAAAGTTGATTATTATGTTTCATGTATTTTCATTTATATTTGCTATGTTAATCATTAAAAATATTTATGAATTATACTTTAAACCAGTTGCGTATATTTTTAAAAGTAGTACAGTTACAAAGTGTTACAAAAGCTTCAGAAGAATTACATTTAACGCAACCTGCTGTTTCTATTCAGTTAAAAAATTTTCAAGACCAATTTGAAATTTCATTAACAGAGGTAGTTGGAAGAAAAATTTATGTAACCGATTATGGTAGAGAAATTGCGGAAGCTGCCGAAGAAATTATAAATCAGGTTAATGCTATTAACTATAAAACTCTAGCTTATAAAGGTCAATTATTTGGAAAAATAAAAATCTCAATTGTTTCTACCGGAAAATATGTAATGCCTTATTTTTTGACAGATTTCTTAAGACTTCACAATGGTATTGAGTTGGAAATGGACGTGACCAATAAAAATAAAGTGGTAAAAAGTTTGCAAAATAATGAAGTCGATTTTGCTTTAGTTTCTATTTTGCCAGATAAAATGAATGTAGAAAAAATTGATTTAATGCAAAATAAATTGTTTTTTGTTGGAAATAATGAAGTTGAAATTAGCAGTAAAAAGAAAGATTTAGATACTATTTTCAATGAACGACCTTTGATATTTAGAGAAAATGGATCGGGAACTAGGCAAGCTATGGAACGTTTTATTGAAAAAAATGCGATAAAAATAGATAAGAAAATGGAGCTAACTTCCAATGAAGCTGTTAAACAAGCCATTTTAGCCGGTTTAGGTTATTCTATAATGCCATTAATAGGGATTAGAAAAGAAATACAAAATAAAGATTTGCAAATTATTCCGGTTCCAGGCTTACCGATGAAAACAAATTGGAGTTTAATTTGGATTAAAGGCAAAAAGCACAGTCCTCAAGCTCTTGCTTATTTAGAGTATTTAAGAAAAGAAAAAGACGAAGTAATTAAAAAACAGTTTAGTTGGTATGAAACGGTTTAACATAAAATATTTTTATGAAAATGGATTTATTAAGCAGTAGTAAATTTATATGCTGTCAAAGTAGTAACTAGTAAATACTTATATAATTTTGGTACTGATTTGTAATAGACTTGTTTATAAGAAATATTAAAAACTAAAAATAGAAGTGTTCTTTTGAAAATTGAATTTAAATTTAAAACGAAATTTAGTAAAAAACCCTGTGAAACGAATCACAGGGTTTTTATTGTTCTCAATTTAAGCTGCCGACCATTGGCCAATTTCCCTCATTTTGAAGAAAATTAATCTCGTGCAAGATTGCCCTGATTTCGAATCGTCCCAATACGATTCGTGCATGTAGATTTGCTTTAGTGCTAAAAATCCGAGAACGTTGTGGTTAGGTTTTTGTGTAATTTCGTAGTTAATATTTATTGGAATTTCTTGTTTGTTAAGGATTCCATAATTGGCTTCACCCGCTTTATTATCGTATCGGAAGTTACTGGCAAAGGCATCCACTAAAGAATACACATTAATCCATTGGATTTTTTTGGTCATGATGTCATTTCTATTTTTGTAGAAATTGGGATAATAATTATTGATATACTCATACGGTGCACCAATAGTCACTAATAAATTCACTCTATTTTGAATGTTTTTGGTAGGTTCAGCATCAGTTGGAAAAAGGGTATCTAATGCTATAATACTTCCAAAACTATAGGTGTGAAAATGAATTTTTTTGTTGGCTTCCTGTTTTGCAATGAATTCAATTAGTTCTTCTAAATTGCTTTTAATCTCTTGTATTTGCTCTTTGTTTTGAATATAGCTTTCTAAGGTTATGAATTCGCCAGCTATTTTTGTGAGGATAATATTAGATTCGGGCATGAATAAAATAAAAGTAATGGTAAGAATAATACCGTATTTTATGGCTAAATCTAATCCGTTTTTTGCGGGTATGTTATTGAGATTTTCTATTGCAAAAGTATTGTCAAATGTCATTATTAATAAAGGCAATAAGGATAAAACGGCCAATGACATAATAAGGAACAAGAAAAATATATAAACCGTTTTTCCTCCTTTTTGATAAGTTGATTTTTTGAACAGATTTACCAAAATTCTTGGGAATCTTCTCACAACTAATAGGAGTAGACTAATGTTTTTGAATAGTAAATTTTTGTTTTGGTAGTTTTGGTTCAGTTGTTCACTATATTCAAAATCATATAGTTTATAAACTAGTTTGTCGGTCTCCGATTTTTCAGTTTCTTTAGCGTGTTCAAAAATTTTGATTACTAAAGTACTTTGCTCGTTGTTGTAATAGATTTTTTCAATTTTGGTGTAATAGGCATGTTCAAAAGTAGCGTTCTCTAACTCTTTCACATATCGAGCAGCATATTTTTCCACAGTTTCATTATCTGTAGCGTGCTCTAAACCAGAAATATATATACCAACAGCCATAATCTAAAGAATAAGTATAAAGTTACTCTATAGTTTTATCTTATTTTACGGTTTTTGAAACTAATGCTTACGGTTGTAAAATTTATATCAATTTTAGCTTCTTACAGATGTTAATTAGCTCTTCATCAGACACTTTTTGGTCGGCTAATTGCCTTTTAATATTGGCTTTGCGCTTCTCAATGGTACTTAATGAGATGTCGATATGCTCTGGAATATGTTTGGTCTGAATGCCTTTTTCTAACAATAAAATAATTTGAGTATCATATTCGTCCCAATGAAGTGCACTATTCACTAAGGAATGTAACGATTTATTTATGGTCGGACTAAAATAATTTTCTCCATTTTTTATTTTAAAAAAGATTTCTGGAAAAGTACTGAAGTCGATATCGTTCTTTGAAATAAAACCTTCTGGGTTAATCGTTTTAAGGACTTTGTTTAATATAAGGTGTTCGCTATGCATGGTTAACATGATAATTTTACACTTAGGAAATTTTTCACGTACAATAAGAGCCAAGTCAGAACCAGATAAAATTTTCTCTTTTTCGTACGATGGTAAATTAATATCCATTAAGGCCAAATCAATTTTTTTATCAGTTTTGGCCATTGTTTCTATAATCTTATAGGCCATTTCGCAAGTAGTAGCTTTTAAAAAAGTAAAGTTATTTCCCTCTTTTGCATTAGAAATCAAGTTAATATAGGCATCCGACGTGAAAGGATGATCGTCTACAACAAGAATAGTAAAAGGCATTGTTTTTTTCATAACCGTAAGTATTAGAGCAAAAAACCGTAAAATAGTATCGCGAAATGGTGTTAAATTGCATCAAATTTAATTAATTAGTGCTAATTTCCTATATAATAATTGATGCAACTGAAACATTAACTCAGGAAACCGATAAATTTTTGGAGTTTAATGAGTTGTTATGTGTTGGAAAGAGTGCTACTTACGAGGATGCTATTGATTTAATTTTAGAGAAAAAACCACAACTTATTTTCTTTCATTTTTCGAATGAAATACCGTTACATTTGTTAGTGAATGTTCAGCAATATATAGATAAATTGCCTTATGTGATAGCTTTAAATGCCACGGAAGATAATGCGTATAAAGCTTTAAAACATGGAGTAATGGATTATGTTTTAACTCCATTTATTCAATCCGAATTGCGTAAATCAGTTTTAAAATTCATTAAATTTTATAAAGACACTTCTTCTGAAAAACTGTGCATTAAATCTAATGGCGATTATCATTTTATTCCTTTAGACGAAATCATTTATTTAAAAGCAGACAATAATACCACCGATTTTTACTTGCAATCTGGAAAAGTGGTTTCTGGTTTTAAAACGATGAAGTATTTTGAAGGGCAATTGCCTTTTTACTTTTTCAGAGTACACAATAGCTATATTGTAAATATAAAATTTGTTACTCGTATTAATTTGGGCAAATTCGATTGCTTCCTTTTTGATAACATGTATAAAGTTCCTTTCTCCAGAACCTATAGAGATAATATAGATGCTGTAATTAAAAGAATAGGTAAGTTCTAAAAAATGGTCATTCACTTATAAAACAAGGTGAGTTACTATTATACGCGTAACAACTACTTAAATACCAGTAAATTATAATTTATTTCATTTTTCGTTTTTTAATTTTGACAAACTAAAAAAAACCAAACAACAATTGTCAAACTTAAATTATCAAATTATGAAAACTTATACTTTTATTGCTGCAATCGCTCTTTCTTTATTATTAACTTCTTGTTCTACTGATGGCGATGAAACAACGTACACAAAACCAAAACAAGCAAAAAACTTTGATTCACTTAATACTTTTGCAAGGGAAGCTGATTCAAGCTCAGCTTCTGCAGGAGATCCTTTAAAGCCTAAAAGTAAAGATTAATTTATTTAAATAAATTAAAATAAAATAAAATAAAATAAAAAAACTATGCCTAGCATAGTTTTTTTATTTTTGTTTAAAACTATAACCAATTGAAAAAGATATTTTGTTTATTCATATTATTATTGTTCTCATGTGAGAAAGAGCATGCCCTAAGTTCAAATGAAATTTTATTTAATTCTGAATTCAGTTTTTTTTCTAGAGAACGAAAAAAAGAATATTTGGATTCTATTCTTATAGTCGTTGCTGAATCTAAAAGTGACTCCGTTAAAAAAAACAATCTATTTAAAATAGCTTCAGAATACTATGATTTAAAAGAAAATAAATCTTCATTTAAAGTTAGTAAATCAATTTATCAAGTTGCATTAACGAATAAAGATTCTTTCAGTATGGGAAGGGCTTTATATTATATGGGTGATTGTTATGAAAATTTTCAAAAAGATAGCGCCTATTATTACTACAAAGAAGCAGAAAAAATTTTTAAGCTTTTAAAGAATGATGATCGCTTAGCCAAAGTACATTATAACAAGGCCTATTTATTATTTTACGAAGGAAATTATGTAGAAAGTGAAATTGAAGTTATAAAGGCTTTAAATTATCTAAAAAATGGAGATAATTTAGAACTTTTATATATGTGTAATTCTTTGCAAGGTTCAAATCATACAGAATTAGAAGAGTATGATAAAGCCTTGGATTATTTTAAACAAGCTTCAATTGTTTTAAAGAAAATGCAAAGATTGCAAGTAAATGTAGAGGAAGTCTATGGTTATGATATAATTAATACAATAGATATTTCTAATATTTATGATAAAAAAGAGGAGTATTCAAAATCAGTTGCCACTTTAAAAGGAATACTTTCCGAAGATTTAAAAATTAAAAGCCCAAAACTTTATAACGGTATTATTGGTAATCTTGCTTATTCATTAACGAAAAGTGGCAATTTTAATGAAGCTAAGAAATATTATGATGAGGCACTAAAATTATCAAATAAAAAAGAAGACACTCAAAGTTATTTGTATAAAATTATAAACTTTGGAGAATATCATTTATTACTAAAAGATACGGTAAAAGCCAATGCTTTATTTAATGAAGCGTTACAATTGTCTAAGCAATTGAGAAGTGGTAATGAAGAAATGAAAACACTCAACTTTTTAGCAATAGCCAATCCTGAAAAAGCTTCTTTGTATAAAAATGAGTATGTTCGTATAAGTGACAGTATTGTAAAAAAACAACGCGCTAGTAGAGATAAGTTTGCTCGAATTGAATTTGAAACGAGTCAGGTTGAAGATGAAAATAAAATATTATCTTACCGAAATGTTGCCTTAGTTTTAGGGATAATTGTTTCTATTATTGTTTTTCTTTTAATCATTTATATCAGACATAAAATTTCCTTAAAAAAAGAATTACTCTTTTTAGAACAGAAAAATATTGCCGATCAAGAATTGTTTAAACTTACGAATGAATTTCAAATTGAATTAGTAAATGCGAAGCAAAACGAACAAAATCGTATTTCAAAAGAATTGCATGACGGAATTATGAATCAGATTTATGGGGTGCGATTAAATTTAGGTTTTCTAAATGAATTTGACGATAAAGATTCGAAAGACAAAAGATTAATTTTAGTAAAAGAATTGCAGAAAATTGAAGCTGAAATTAGAAGTTTATCACATGCTTTAAGTTCGGAAAACAATTTCAATAATTCTGATTTTACGTTCTTATTGCACAATTTAATTAAATCAAATAATAATATTTCGGATACCGAATTTACAATAGATATTGAAGAATCAATTGATTGGAGTACGTATTCTTCTTTGATAAAAATTAATGTGTATAGAATTTTGCAAGAGTTATTTTTGAATGTAAATAAGTATTCAAAAGCGAATAAATGCGCTTTAAAAATGAAAGTAAACGAAAACATTCTGTATGTTTCTATTACTGATGATGGTATCGGATTTACAGTTTCTAAAACAGCTGATGGAATTGGTTTAAAAAACATTAAAGAACGTATAGAACTTTTAAATGGAACGCTCTCTATTTTGAGTGATATCAATCAAGGGGCACAATTTAATTTGTCTATTCCCATTGTATAGTTATTCTATTAAAAAAAAATAGGATCTTTTAGAAAGGATAACCAATAGCCAAATTAAATACTAAATTTTCTTTGCGCCAAGAACCACTTCCGAAATTAATTTGGTCTATTACCCATCTGTTTCCCTCTTCATTATAAGGTTTTCGAATAGGAAAGGCAAAGTCTGTTCGCAACAATAAAAAAGAAAGATCAAATCGTAATCCTACACCAGTTCCTACCGCAATTTGTTCCATGAATTTTTTTGAAAATTCTGCCCCAGGTTTGTTAGGGTTTTTATTCATTAACCAGATGTTTCCGGCATCTACAAACGCAGCTCCTTTTACAATACTGAATAATTTCGTTCGGTATTCCATATTCATTTCGAGTTTGATATCACCCGATTGATCTGGTAAAAACGAACTCGCTTCCGTTTCTGAATAATACGAACCTGGACCCACTGATCGGGAACGAAACGCTCGAATACTATTCGTACCACCAATAAAAAACTGCTTGATAAATGGAAGTTCGGTAGAATTCCCAAATCCATAACCAGCGCCAACAATAATACGACTAGCCAATTGCGATTCTGGTCCGAGTTTCATATAATGACGGAAATCATTTTCAATTTTTATAAATTGACTGAAGGCTACTCCAAAAACTTTAGTAGTATCACCTTTTTTAACATTAGAGCCCGATATTAAACCTGTTAAAATTCCAGAAGTATCGAACGATCCTTTGTAGTAAATGGTGTGTTTCCTTGCCGTTTCCATGGTGGTGGTATACGTATACGAATAAGTTGGTCCGAAAATAAGTTGCTTCTCGATTACTTTTGCTAATGTTGGATTGAGTGCAATTTGTTCTCTATACATAGCCGTAACATTATTTGGACTTACATAATTAATATTGGTCACATTCAATTGATGTTCTTTACGAATGTTTTCTTTCCACAAATAACCAAAAGAGGCTTTGAACGAATTCAGCGCATAAAGTTGTTCTCTTTTTTGAAATTCATATCCAATTGTTGCTTTTGTTTTTGGTACAAATCCACTAGAAGAGCGCAATTTGAAAGGAGCAATGAAACGTGGCCAAATCAGACTCGCTTCAGAACCCACACGATACACATTAAATCCGTTGTTTTGTCCAGACATCTGAAATTCCAATCCGCCAAAAACGGATATTGTGAAAAGTTCCGCACCTTTGAAAGTATTTCGGTTATTCCAATTCACTTTCAATTCGGTACCTGTATAATTGGCAGAATTGGTTTTACCTAAAACTTCAACACGAATAGATTTCTTTTTAAGAGGTGTTAAATAATAATAGGCATCCAATACATTATCTAAAGAGTCAGAAACTGTAAACTGATTTTTTACAAATTTAAAAGTTCCTAAATTCACCAATCTGTTTAAGGAAAGATTATGATTGGTTCTATTATATAAATCGTTTTTATGAAAATACAAGGTGCGGTCAAAAATACGTGGGTTAAACAATTTTTCTTTGTCAATAATTGTAAAGTCGTTGTAATATACTACTGCAGTGCTATCTTTCTCTAATTGTTTTATTTTACGATTACTATCTTTTAGAGAATAGTTTGGGTAAATAATAATTTTTCCAATAGAAAAAACTTTCTTCGCTTGTAGAGGCGTTTCGTCTTTTACTTTTACTATTAAATCCGTTTCATAACTACCCACGGTACTATCTACTTGAACTTTAAGATAATCCGTACCAAAATAATAATAGCCTTGTTCTTTTAGTCGCGCATCAATTCGGATGCGTTCGGCTTTTATTCTATCTAAATCATATCCGTCACCTTTTTTAAGTAGTGTTTTGTCTTGCGTAGCTGAAATGGCTCTGCTAAGTTCGGTTGAATCGGTTGGAAATTTAACTTCTTTAATATGATATTGTTTCCCAGGATAGGCTTTGTATTCTGCTGTCACCCGTCTTCCTCTTTTGGTAGAATCTGCGGAAGCTTTAGCTTTAAAATAACCGCGGTTTTCCGAATAGTTTTTTATTAGATTTGTGGAGTAACCTAAGTCGACTTGACTAAATAATACAGGTGGTTCACCTACTTTGTTGCGAAGCCAATATCGTATTCCTTTTTCTTTTTTGGGTTCTCCAGCTAGATTATATAAATATAATTTAGCACGTAAACCAAGAAATTTAGAATTTGGTTTCGGACGTAGCAATCCTTTGATTTCTTTTTCTAAAGCTTTACGCTCTTTTTTAGAAATGGTGGAGTCAATGACTTTTACTTTTCCGCCCACATATAATAATTCACCTTCAGGCAAATAGCGAATGTTGCTACATGACCAAGTGATCAGCAACACAATTAAAAAAAGGAAATAATATAGATTTTTGGTTTTCATATCATTAAATTTTTTCGTCAGTTTCTTTAGGTGGAAGCGCTTCAATTTCTTGTGCTTGTTTTTCCTTTTCTTTCTTTTTTTTCTTCTTTAGGTTACTATTTATTTCTTTTTCCTCATCTGAACGATGAAAAAGGTCGCTGAATTTATTATAATCCATAGTGATAATAAAAGCCACTCCTGTTTCAATAACCTGACCTTGAAGTGCCACTTGGTATTCGTTTTTTCGATAGGCTCTCAGCATGTATCTTCCATCTTTCGACAGTTGGTAATCTAAAGAAACATCACCTGCAATATTGGTAGTTTCTCTATTGGTTTGTTCAGGTCCTTCAATACCAAAACTACTTCCTATCGTAACTTTTAATCGGTCATCTAGAATTCGTTTGGAAACACCTACATTTAAATCGGTGCGATTTTCTTTGGCACCAGTCGTGTAATCATCAGTTGCTTCTAAATCAAAATCTAGTTCCACACCTTTAATCAGATTTCCAGCTAAATTATTCAGCTGTTGCGACATGATTTTACTTACACTTTGTCTGGCCAATGTTTCCGCTCCACGTCCAGATTCATTCGCAAAAGGATTTTCTCCAATAAAGCGATTTAATAGTAATAGGGCGAAAACTTGTTTGTTTAATTCGTCTGGTTGTTGGCGCAATTGCTCTAATTTGATTCTCGTATTACTTACTATTTCAGAAGAAACATTATAATTCCCTTCTGGCAATATGATGTCAAAAGAAATTTCTGGTTTTAGCAATTCGCCTTTCATTTTTAAATGTGTTTCAAATGGAATTCGTTGCTTATACGTATTTCTCACGGTTGGAGAAACATTTCCCAATTGATCATCTAACAAGTCAATTGGTGCCGTCTTCGTTTTGTAAACAGCAGTAATATTAATATCGGCAGTAGTAGGTTCACCGGTCCATAAAATGTAACTACCATCTCTAATTTCAAATTTTCTTTTTAGGAAATTAAACGTCATTTCATACGTTCCTTCTTTCAGTTCATAACGACCTGTTAAAGTAGTTTTTCCTGATTCGTCAATTCCTCCTGTAAGTTGCGCTTCACCTTTTAGTTTTAGATAATCTCCATTTCCTTTGTCGATTACCATAGTGAGTTCGGCTTCTTTGTCTACTTCAATATTAACGGAAACATTCATGCCTTTAAATTGGGTTTGACTGATAGAATCCATAGCTATCATTAGTCTTTTGTCAATCGGTGGTGCA